>DASSHD010000468.1:0-7408 GCA_035693085.1 Hanamia sp.
CTTCATTGTTTTATTTGAAAAAAGGGAAAGTAAAAACATTTAAAACTAACGACAGCGGCAAAGAACTGGTAACAGGATTATATAATAAAAGTGATTTTTTGGGGCATATAGCTTTACTGGAGCAAACCAATTACCAGGAAACAGCAATTGCAATGGAAGATGCTGAACTGGCGGAAATTCCAAAAGAAGATTTTGAATTGTTGATCAATAACAATCGTGAAGTGAGCTATAAATTTATCAGGCTTTTAGCAAAGAATATTTCTGAAAAGGAGGAGCAATTAGTAGGAATGGCTTATAATTCGCTTAGGAAAAAGGTTGCTGATGCTTTGATAATCTTGAATAAAAAATACAATACAGGCAATGAAGAAAAATTTCCAATAAACATTACCCGGGAAAGTCTGGCTTCCATTGCAGGCACTGCTACCGAATCTCTCATAAGAACTTTAGGTGATTTTAAAAATGAAAAACTTATTAGCATTAAAGAAAGCGTAATTACAATTTTAAACGCAAAAAAATTAGAGAATCTTATGAATTAAAAAATACCGGAAAGATTTATTTTTGATTCTTTAATCTGCACGAACTACACAAATTTTTGAGTTTTTAATTTGCGGTTTGCTAATAAATAAAATAGAAACCATTGATATAAGTTTGCTTACTGGTAATTATTAAGCCGTGAGCTTTTATAAGAAGCTTTATAGATTAAATAACTTTCAAAAAACTCTTTTTGGCACGGCATCCAAATAAGAAGATCATTTCTCTTGGGTTCATTTCAAATAGTCGCGGGTTGGTGATGACACCAACCCGGGCGTCCCGCCGTGGGCGGTGTCCTTTAGATCTCTTACGTGGAGAATCTTATAGGTAGTGCATAATTTTATTCAACTCAGAAATGAATTTTAAATAATTATGATCAATATCATTTTCTATTCTGTTCTTTATCATTTTTAAACCCTATCCGGCATACTAATTTTATCAAAAAATATAAATCATGTTCGATGTATTAAATAATGAGCAAATAACAAATGTAATTTCCAACAATGTTGTAGGAAGGCTGGGTTGTCATGCTGACGGAAAAACTTATGTGGTTCCGATAAGCTATGCTTATGATGGTGACTACATTTACTTCCGCACTTTTGAAGGAATGAAAATTTCCATGATGAGAAAAAATCCGGAAGTCTGTTTTCAGGTGGACAGGATGGAAGATATGGCTGATTGGGAATCAGTAATTATATGGGGAACTTTTGAAGAACTTACTGATACAAAAGAAAGAAAAAAAGGATTAAAAATTTTACTGTCTCGCATATTGCCTAATATTTCCAGTGAAATGGTAAAGTTTACATCGGAATGGCCTTTTCCACCTACCAATGATCTTAACAAGATTGATGGTATTGTTTTTAGAATCCATATCAAAGAAATGGCAGGTCGTTCTGAAAAATTGGACCCGGAAATGTACAGGAGATAAATAGTAAAGAAGTTCAACATTTTTCAGGATTTAACTCAGAAGGTTTTCCTGGCATTTAAAAATTATTTTCGTCTAATATATAACGTTATACATAAAACTCATAATTTTTTTTTACTGAATTTTAAATGCTTTTGATTTTTATGTATTCCTGATTTTTAAAATTTCATAAATGTTACATACAATAATCCAGAAATCAAAACCTTCAATTCTATTTGTGTGCATGGATAAAAAATTAAAATAAAAAGTTTGCCTGACCATCGGAATTACTCGCCTGACTCTAAGTATCTTATAGTAAAAGGATAATCCCGATAGCTATAGTGAGAGTATTTCTATTTTTTCAAAGAAATTATCAATCTTTTTCCGCCAACAATCTATAAAACTTCCAGATTCTTTTTTAATTACAATAAATTAAAATTGTTAATAAATGTTGCTTTACTATCTCTCTTGTAATTAAATGCAAAATGTTTGAAGGTTTTTTAGGAAATTTGCGCTTCTAATCAAAAAAATTAAAATGAGTCATACTTCCAATACGCTTTTTGATAAAGTTTGGGATTCTCATGTAGTACGAAAAATTGAGGATGGCCCCGATGTTTTTTTTATTGACCGCCATTTTATTCATGAAGTTACCAGCCCGGTAGCTTTTGGCGGCTTGCAAAGCAGGGGATTAAAGGTGATGTTTGCAGACAAAACCTTTGCTACAGCAGATCACAACACCCCTACAATCAACCAGCATTTGCCGGTAAAAGATCCTCTCTCTGCAAATCAATTGAATGCGTTGGAGGTAAATTCAGCTAAATATGGTATTTCACATTGGGGATTAAACAATCCCAAGAATGGAATTGTGCATGTAGTTGGGCCCGAAAATGGAATTACACTTCCCGGAATGACGATTGTTTGTGGTGATTCTCACACATCAACGCACGGAGCCTTTGGCGCTATTGCTTTTGGAATAGGCACTTCTGAGGTGGAAATGGTTCTCGCTTCACAATGTATTATGCAGCCAAAGCCAAAGAAAATGCGGATTAATGTAAATGGCAAACTGGGCAAAGCGGTAACCGCAAAAGATGTGGCGCTTTATATTATTTCGAGATTGACAGCGGCAGGCGCCACGGGATATTTTGTAGAATATGCAGGTGAAGTCTTTGAAAATCTGAGTATGGAAGGCAGAATGACGGTTTGCAATATGAGCATCGAAATGGGTGCACGTGGAGGAATGATTGCTCCGGATGAAACAACATTTACTTATTTGAAAGGAAAAGACAAAACCCCAAAAAATGAAAAATGGGATAATTTGTTGCTTTACTGGAAAACACTAAAAACAGATGCTAACGCAATATTTGATAAAGAATATAATTTTGATGCAGCCGATATAGAGCCGATGATCACCTTTGGCACCAATCCCGGAATGGGCGTGGGTATCAGCAAACATATTCCTGTTTCAAAAGATACCGTAAGCGGAAATGTCAGCTACGAAAAATCACTTAATTACATGGGCTTTCATGAAGATGATGCCATGCTGGGAAAGAAAGTGGATTATGTATTTATAGGAAGTTGCACCAACGGAAGAATTGAAGATTTTCGTGCTTTTGCTTCTATTATAAAAGGAAGGAAGAAAGCGGAACATGTAACTGCATGGGTTGTTCCGGGTTCGCATGTAGTAGAGCAACAAATAAAGGACGAAGGTATTTTGGATATCTTAACTGAAGCAGGATTTCAATTGCGCCAGCCGGGTTGCTCAGCATGTTTGGCCATGAATGACGATAAAATTCCAGCAGGTAAATATGCAGTAAGTACCAGTAACAGAAACTTTGAAGGAAGACAAGGGCCTGGTGCAAGAACAATGCTTGCAAGTCCTCTGGTGGCAGCGGCAGCAGCAGTTACAGGAGTTGTGACTGATCCGAGAGAACTTCTTTAAATGCCTGAAAACTTTGAACTAAAAACTACGAACTAAATAAAAATGGCTTACGATAAATTCACAGTGCTTACCAGCACAGCAGTTCCAATGCCGATTGAGAATGTGGATACGGATCAGATCATTCCTGCGCGTTTTTTAAAAGCAACTGAGCGCAAAGGTTTTGGTGATAATCTTTTTCGCGATTGGAGATACAATTCAGATGAAACACCTAAAAAAGATTTTGTTTTAAATAATTCTATTTACTCAGGTAAAATTCTGGTAGGTGGTAAAAATTTTGGAAGTGGTAGCAGCAGGGAACATGCAGCATGGGCCATTTATGATTACGGGTTTCGCGCAGTAGTTTCCAGTTTCTTCGCTGATATATTTAAGAACAATTCAATTAATGTTGGCATTCTTCCCGTGCAGGTAAGCGAAGAATTTTTAATAAAAATTTTTAGTGCTATTGAAGCAGATCCAAAAGCCCAATTCGAAATCAATCTTCCGAACCAAACGATAACAATCCTTGCTACCGGAGAACAGGAGTCATTCGATATTAACGGCTATAAAAAGCACAACCTGATGAATGGTTTTGACGATATAGATTATTTGCAGGCTATGAAAGAAGACATCCAATCTTTTGCTGAAAAGAGTTTATATTAATTGAGATCATAACAAATAAAAATGCCCAATAAACAGCGACACATTGAAATAATGGACACCACACTTCGCGATGGCGAACAAACCAGTGGAGTTTCATTTTCTTCTGCGGAAAAATTAACAATCGCCAAACTTTTATTAACCGAATTAAAAGTTGACCGAATTGAGATTGCTTCTGCCCGGGTATCGGAAGGTGAGTTTGACGCTGTGAAAAAAATTACAAGGTGGGCAAAAGCAAACAAATTGCTGAACAGGGTGGAAGTATTGACATTTGTTGATGGAAGTGTATCTGTAGAATGGATGATAAAAGCAGGTGCTAAAGTGATGAACCTGCTTACCAAAGGTTCACTCAATCATTTAACCTATCAACTGAAAAAGAAACCTGAACAACATTTTGCTGAAATTGCTGATGTAATAAAATTGGGCAGAAAGAAAGGTATTGACACTAACGTGTATCTTGAAGACTGGAGTAATGGCATGCGTGACTCAAAAGAATATGTATTCCAATATCTCGATTTTCTTTCTACACAGCCGGTGAAAAGAATTATGCTTCCTGATACATTGGGAGTTTTGACTCCGTCTGAATCTTTTGAATTTGTTTCTGAAATTGTACAACGCTACCCAAAAATACATTTCGATTTTCATGCGCATAATGATTATGACCTGGGTACAGCCAATGTGCTGGAGGCTTTGAAGGCTGGCGCATCCGGGATACATCTTACAGTAAATGGAATGGGTGAGCGCGCAGGCAATGCACCTCTGGCAAGTGCAATAGCGGTGATCAATGATTTTCTGCCTGAAATAAAGACATCGGTTGCAGAAAAATCATTGTACAGTGTAAGTAAGTTGGTTGAGACTTTTTCAGGATTTCGTATCGCGGCTAACAAGCCGGTGGTAGGGGAAAATGTGTTTACCCAAACAGCAGGCATACACGCAGATGGTGATAAAAAGAACAAACTCTATTTCAGTAACCTGATGCCTGAACGCTTTGGCCGTCAACGTAAATACGCTCTTGGTAAAACAAGTGGAAAAGCCAACATTGAAAACAATTTGTTGCAACTGGGTATTCATCTCTCCGATCAGGATCTTAAAAAAGTAACTCAACGCATTATCGAATTGGGTGATAGAAAAGAAATAGTTAGCCCGGCAGATCTTCCTTACATTATTTCAGATGTATTGGATAGCGTGGCAGTCGAACAGAAAGTAAGGATAGAAGACTATGCGCTAACGCATTCCAAGGATTTGAATCCTTCCGTTACATTAAAAATTTGTATTCAAGGCCAATCTTATGAAGAACTTGCCCAGGGAGATGGACAGTACGATGCTTTTATGAATGCACTAAAAAAGATTTATAAACAAAAGAAAATTGCTCTTCCTGAGCTGACTGATTATGCAGTACGCATCCCCCCCGGCGGGAAAAGTGATGCATTATGTGAAACAATTATCACCTGGAGGTATAATGGCCGGGAGTTTAAAACACGCGGACTTGACAGCGATCAAACAGTTGCCGCTATTAAATCAACTTTGAAGATGTTGAATAGTATCTAAAAAACAAAAAAGCAAGTAACAAAAAATCAAAAAACAAAGAATAAGAAAGTGGTACGCGGAGTGGTCGGTACCAAAGGTCAGGCCGTGGGGTGGATGAATGAGCCAAATAACAAACAACAAATAACAAGAAACAAAAAGCGATAAAAATTCGTGTCAATTCGCGCAACCTGTCTGCCGTCAGGCAGGTTCGTGGCTTATTAAAATAAAAATTTCAAATGGTAAACAAACACATTTTAATTGTTCCCGGCGATGGTATTGGCCAGGAAGTAACAGCTGTAGGTAAGAAAGTATTGGACAAGATAGCGGCAAAGTTCGGCCATACATTTACGTATGATGCAGCATTGATAGGCCATGCAGCTATCGAAGCCACCGGAAACCCTTTGCCGGATGAATCGTTAGAAAAAATGCGAAAATCTGATGCTGTTTTGTTTGGGGCTGTTGGACATCCCAAATATGATAACGACCCTTCTGCCAAAGTAAGGCCGGAACAAGGTTTATTAAAGATGAGAAAAGAGTTAGGCTTGTACGCGAATATTCGCCCTATTAAATTGTTTGATGAATTACTCGGGGCTTCAAGTATAAAACCAGAAATATTAAAAGGCGCGGATATCTTATTTTTCCGCGAATTGACAGGCGATATTTATTTTGGAGAAAAAGGAAGAAAAAATAATGGCGACACCGCTTATGATGTTGCTGAATACAGCCGCTATGAAGTGGATCGGATTGCCCGCAAAGCATTTGATGCTGCACTTACCAGGAGAAAAAAATTATGCTCTGTTGATAAAGCGAATGTGATTGAAACTTCCAGGTTGTGGCGCGAAGTGGTACAAAAAGTGGCTTTGGATTATCCTGATGTGGAAGTAGAACATCAGTTTGTGGATGCTACGGCGATGCTGCTAATAAAAGATCCTCGTAGATTTGATGTAGTAGTTACGGCAAATCTTTTTGGAGATATTTTAACGGACGAAGCATCGCAGATTGCCGGTTCAATGGGCATGTTGGCTAGCGCATCTATTGGTGACGGCACGGGCGTGTATGAACCGATTCACGGTTCCGCGCATGACATTACAGGGAAAGGATTTGCGAATCCTTTGGCGTCTATTTTATCAGCCGCTTTGTTATTGGATATTTCTTTCAAAATGAAAGCAGAATCTGAAGCGATAATCGCCGCTGTGGACGCGGTTTTAAAAGCCGGTTGGCGTACAAGGGATATTGCAGATGCTAAAACTGAAGCTAATAAAATCTTAGGAACCGAAACCATGGGAGCAGAAGTTCTGAATCGGTTATAATTTATTTGAAAGAAATTATTGGGTGACAAAAAACTCCTTTTCCCTTGATTCGTGCCTCACGAATCACATTTCTTTAGGTTGTTAAAAAAAAATTATTAAAAGAAAAAAAATCCGATCATAGTTTTTTGTAAAGAAACCCGTGAGACACGAGTTGAGGAAAACTTAGCGTTAAAATCCAATTTTTTGTAGATAGAGAATAAGAATTTAAAAAATTTGTTTGTTTAATACGTTAAATCAAAATACCTTTTCCTAAGAGGTAAAAAACTCCTTTTCTCCCGATTCGTGTCTAACGAATTGTATTTCTTTAGGATTCTAAGAAAAATTTATTAAAAGAAAAAGCCTGATCATAGTTTTGTAAAGAAACTCGTGAGACACGAGTTGAGGAAAACCCGGTTTTAACATCTAATTCATTGTGAAAACTAAATAAGAATCCTGGGAATTTGTTTGTATTCTAGGATTAAGAAACCACCAAATTTATTTTCTGTCTCCCCGAATTCATGCAGCAACCTGGTAGTTGTCCACATATTTTGAACCTCTTTTAACTACAGCAAACATTCTAAG
>DASSHD010000469.1:0-11628 GCA_035693085.1 Hanamia sp.
TTACTGCTAAAAGTATATTTTCATTTTTCGAAAGAACAATACCGATGAACTGTTCCTTTATAAAAAAATAGATTATGGTAACCATACATAAGGCCAGTAATGCAGTAATTATTTTTTTCATTACAATTTAATTTCATTCTAAAAAATACTTTCCAGTTTGAAAGTTTGTTTACTGCGTATGCCCTTTTCCGTTATCTGCAGATTACAACATTCAATTTCCCTGTCATGTTCAAAAAATAAAATGTAATCATTTTGCAGAGCCTCTTTAAGAAATGATTTTTTTTCCACCAAAGTTTCAAGCGGCCTTGTATCGTAAGCCATTATGTATGGTATTGGAATATGAGCAACGGATGGGAAAAGGTCGGCCATATACACAATCGTTTTGTCTTTGTATTTTATCTGTGGCAACATCATAGATTCTGTATGCCCGTTCACAAAACGAATAGTTATGTTTTTAGAGAATTCAATTCCTTCTTTCGTTTCTATGAATTTTAATTTCCCACTTTCTTTTATAGGTAAAATGTTATCTTTTAAAAAACTAGCCTTTTCCCTGTCATTAGGGTTGGTAGCCCATTGCCAGTGATTTTCATTGCCCCAGTAAATAGCATTTTTAAAAGCCGGAACTAATTTCTCTCCTTCCTTTTCTATAGAGCCTCCGCAATGATCAAAATGCAAATGAGTTAAAAAAACATCAGTTATATCATCTTTTGTAAAACCATATTTTGCCAATGATTTCTCTAAAGTGTCATCTCCATTCAAATAATAATAACCGAAAAATTTTTCATCCTGTTTGTTTCCCATCCCGTTGTCTATAAGAATCAGCCTTCCTTCATCTTCTATTAGCATACATCTCATAGCCCAGTTGCACATATTATTTTCATCGGGCGGATTTAATTTTTTCCACATACTTTTGGGCACGACGCCAAACATAGCTCCCCCGTCAAGTTTGAAATGTCCTGCGTTAATAGCAAATAATTTCATAAATTTTCATTTCAGAGTTATAATGATTGTTTCAAATTTTATTACAAAAAGGAAGAAACTTCCCTTTTAATATTTGGATTTGCAATTCTTATAATGTTACCATAAAAAACACAAATTTAAGCCATATTAAAACAGAATCTAATTGGCAAGTCTTAATTTTACATCTATCCCAATCAATAATTAATGACAGCAACAGAATGGAGTTATCTTATATTCGGTATTGTATTGGTACTGGCTATAATTTTTGACCTTGGATTATTAAGCAGAAAATCACATTCTATTTCTATTAAAGAAGCTTTTTTCCAAACAATTTTTTGGGTAGGTTTGGGATTGGGCTTTTTTATTTTTGTTTGGTTTGAAGACGGGCAAACGGCTGCCCTGGAATATATAAGCGCTTACCTAATGGAATGGGGATTGAGTATAGACAACATTTTTGTTTTCATACTCATATTTTCATATTTCAGTATTCCTGAAAAACATGCCAATCGGGTATTGATGCTCGGGATTTTACTGGCAATAGTTTTGAGAGTTATTTTTATTACGGTAGGTATCGCACTTATTGACAGGTTTCATTGGATATTATACATCTTCGGCGTCTTTCTGATTTATACAGGTTTTAAAATGTTCATTGTAAAAACAGAAGATGAATTTGATCCGCAGCAAAATTCGGTTTACAAATTTTTAAAAAAAATACTTCCTCTCTCGAATGACAACAGTAGTGGCAAATTCACAAAGCGGATCAACGGTAAAAAACATTATACCGTCCTTTTTGTGGTAATGGTGATGCTTGCTGCCACCGATATTGTTTTTGCATTGGATTCTATTCCGGCGGTATTTTCTATTACGCAAAATAAAATGGTAATTTACACTTCCAATATTTTCGCAGTGTTAGGATTACGCTCACTGTTTTTCTTGTTAAGAAGCGCAGTAGGAAAATTCAAATATCTGAAAGAAGGAATCGCAATAGTTTTAATATTTATTGGAGTAAAAATGTTGATTTCATATTTTGGCATTAATTTACATATTGCTATTTCTTTACTCGTAATTGTTCTTTGCCTGGGAGGCTCCGTATTATTCTCTATTTATAAAAATAATCAAAATCTTAAAAAAATTAAAGATTCATAATTGAATGTAAATATCCAATATACTATTGAACAGATTGTCGAAATTGTTAAAGGGAAATGGCTGAACAGAAACTCATCGGCACAACAGCCAGTATGGCTTTCGTTGGATAGCCGTAAGATTAGTTTCCCTGAAACTACTCTCTTTTTGGCAATCAGAAATAAGCATCAGGACGGTAATTTTTTTATACAAAATTTATATCAAAGAGGAGTAAGGAATTTTATTACAGATGATAACAAATTGGAGGTAACTAATCTTTTCGATGCAAATATTATTTTAGTTTCCGATGCCGTTTTCGCACTCCAAAAATTAGCAATTTATCACCGTAGTATTTTTCTAAAAAATAATTTCCCTGTAATCGGAATTACAGGAAGCAACGGAAAAACTGTGGTAAAAGAATGGCTATATCAGCTTCTCGAAAAAGAATTTTCAATTGTAAGGAGCCCTAAAAGTTTCAATTCTCAAATAGGAGTTCCTTTGAGTGTTCTGGGCATTCATCCTTCTAACGATCTTGGCATTTTTGAGGCAGGTATATCACAGCCGGGAGAAATGAAAAAACTGGGAAAAATAATAAAACCTACAATTGGAATATTTACCAATATAGGAAATGCTCACGATGAAGGATTTAAAAACAGGAAACAAAAGATCAACGAAAAACTAATTTTATTTCAAAAATCAAAGTTGTTGGTTTTTTGTGCAGACAATAAAGAATTGACCGATGAAATAAAACTATTTAAACAAAAAAATAATCAGTTACAATTATTTTCATGGGGAAAGAAAAGCAATAATTCCTTACATATAAAAGAAATTAAGAAAAAACTTTCCGGCACTTCTATTGAAGCAATTTATCAAAATCAAAGAATAGTTATTTCCATTCCTTTTACAGATGATGCTTCTATTCAGAATGTGTTACACTGTTTATGCGTATTATTAATTTTAAATAAAACACAAAAAGAAATTGTCTCGCGTTTTAAATCCTTATACCCTGTAGCAATGCGACTTGAACTCAGGCAGGGCATCAATCACAGCCATATTATTAATGACAGTTATAGTAATGATTTGTATTCGCTGGGAATTGCCCTGGATTTTTTAAACCAACAAAAACAACATAAGATCCATTCTCTCATTTTATCCGATATTTTACAAACAGGTATTTCACCTAAAAAGCTATACGCTGAAATAGCGACATTGTTAGAGCAAAAAAGTATTGACAAATTTTTCGGTATAGGGACTGATATTTTTTTGAATCAAAACGAATTTTCTTCTTTAAAAAATAAATCTTTTTTTAAAACAACCGATGAATTTCTAAACAATTTATTTCTTTCTAACTTTCATGATGAAACAATTTTAATAAAAGGCGCCCGCCAATTTGAATTTGAAAAGATCAGCCATGTATTAGAACAAAAAGTTCATCAGACAGTTCTTACCATTAACCTGAATGCTATTGTCCACAATTTAAAAATGTATAAAGGAAATCTGAAACCGGGTACTAAGGTAATGGCAATGGTGAAAGCGTTTAGCTATGGCAGTGGCAGCTACGAAATAGCATCCGTCCTGGAATTTAATAAAGTAGATTATCTCGCAGTAGCCTACGCAGATGAAGGAGTTGAGTTACGAAAAGCAGGAATCACTTTGCCAATCATGGTAATGAATATTGACAATACTACATTCGATTCCATCATAAATTATAACCTGGAGCCTGAGATTTTTTCATTTACATTACTTCATGATTTTACAGAATATTTAAAAAAATCAGAAACTCAAAATTATCCTGTTCACTTAAAGATTGACACCGGAATGCACAGGCTGGGGTTTATCGAAGAAGAGATTAATTCTCTTTGTAAAAAAATAGCCGGCAATCATTTTGTAAAAGTAAAAAGTGTATTCTCTCATTTTGCTGCGAGCGAAGATCCATCAGAAGATAACTTTACAAAATTGCAATTCAAAATATTTCAAAAATGTTGTTCTACTATTGAAAAATCTTTAGGATACCCATTTGATAAACATATTTCCAACACCTCTGCAATCAGTCGCCATCCGACGTTTCAGATGGATATGGTTCGCCTGGGAATTGGGCTTTATGGTATTGACAGCAATAAAAAAATGCAAAAGAAATTAAAAAATGTTTCTACTCTTACTACCACCATTTCGCAAATTAAAAATGTAAAAGCCGGTGAAACTGTTGGTTATAACCGCATGGGGAAAGTTGAGAGAGATAGTACTATTGTCGTTGTCCGTATTGGCTATGCTGACGGATATTCAAGAAAACTGGGAAATGGTACCGGCAAAATGCTGGTAAAAAATAAATTAGTACCCGTAATTGGAAATGTTTGTATGGACATGACAATGCTTGATGTAACCGGTATTGATAATTTAAAAGAAGGAGATGAAGTAATGATATTTGGAGAACCGCTTCCATTAACGTTATTGGCACACTGGGCACAAACGATTCCTTACGAAATAATGACCGGCATTTCACAAAGAGTGAAGAGAATTTATTTTGAAGAATAAATGGGAAGTTAATATTGGTTATTTATTTCAAACAAATAGGAATTTCAAATAAAAGTTGCTTTACTGGAAATTAAAGAAAGCCGATATAAAGATAAAACTACGAACTACCATTTATGAAATTGAAAAAGAGTACTATTTTTTTTATTATCTGCATAATAGTAATTGCAGATCAGGCACTCAAGATTTATGTAAAAACTCATTATTATATAGGAGAATCACATCCCGTAATAGGAAATTGGTTTAAGCTATATTTTATTGAAAATGAGGGAATGGCTTATGGCTGGCAATTTGGTGGCCAGTGGGGCAAAATATTGCTTACATTATTCCGTTTAGCAGCGGTAATTGTCGGTTACTTCTATATCAAAAAAATTATCACAAAAAAATATCATCCCGGATATATTATTTGCATTGCCCTCATTTTTGCAGGCGCCCTGGGAAATCTTATTGACAGCATGTTTTATGGAATGATTTTCGAAAACAGCAGTGGTACCACTTACAATATTGCCAGGATATTCCCCTCACATGGGTATGCCGGGTTTTTGCATGGAAGAGTAGTGGATATGCTATACTTTCCAATCATACACATCAATAAACTTCCCGAATGGATACCTTTTTTTGGCGGTAAAGAATTTTCTTTTTTTAATTACATTTTTAATATCGCAGATGCCTCTGTTTCAGTTGGAGTAATAACTATCATTCTTTTCAGAAAATATTTTTTCAGGCAAATTGACAATAAAATAAACAAGGAATCAGAAGCTGTTTGCGAATAATTAACTTATTCTATAAAACCCCTTCATCAATTTTATTATCTTTGCTCATTAAATTTTATTAGTGAAAAAGAGAAGTGTTTTTTTAATTATCTGCTGTATAGTAATTGCTGACCAGGTTCTGAAAATTTATATAAAAACTCATTATCATGCCGGAGAATCGCATCCGGTTTTAGGAAATTGGTTTCAATTGTATTTTATTGAAAACGAAGGTATGGCCTATGGTTGGAAGTTTGGAGGAGAATGGGGCAAAATGGTTTTGACATTATTTCGCTTAGGCGCGGTGATTTTTGGGATTTTCTACATCAGAAAAATTATTGAAAAAAAATATCACAAAGGTTTCATTATATGTGTTGCCCTAATATTTGCAGGCGCTTTGGGGAATTTAATTGACAGCATGTTTTACGGATTAATCTTTGAAAAAAGTAGTATGGAAACTTATAATATTGCAAAAATGTTCCCAGCCCATGGATATGCTGGATTTCTTCACGGTAATGTAGTTGACATGCTTTATTTCCCAATTATTCATACACAATTGCCTTCGTGGATTCCTGTTTGGGGAGGCAACAATTTCGATTTTTTCAGTCCGATATTTAATCTGGCAGATGCTTCTATTTCTACCGGAATAATTGCCATCTTTGTATTTCAAAAATATTTTTTTAAATCCAATACCTCAAAGACTAACCAACAAAGCATCGAAACAAAAACGTTGGTAAATGATGAAATAGGAGTTTCTTAAATACTCTGATAAATTAATTTTAATTTCATTCAATGAAACATTTGAGGATTATTTTTTCAATTTTTGCAGCTTCTCTTATCTTGAATGCCTGTAAAAAAGAATACAGCGTTGAAAATGCCTTTAAGACAACTACCTCAGGTACCTGGCAATTTTCAAATGGGGCCACTAAGTATTCAGGCAACATGGATACCGTTTATCAGACTACTGCCGGAGGTACCAATGAACTTTTTCTGATAGGCGCTACTGCTGATGGCGGCCAAACTTTTTCTATGCATTTATTTGCAGATTCTTTCAAAGTTGGTACTTATAAAGCTTCCGCGTTTCAATCTTCATTTACTTACTCCTCTCCAGGGAAAAATATTTACCAGGCAAGCCAGTTGATTGGCGAATTTGTGGTAAACATCTCTTCAATAAATAATAATACCATCGTTGGTACTTTTTCGGGTGCTGCATTGGATTCGGCTAATAATATCATTCAACTTACTTCGGGCTCTTTCACTTCCACATTTGCAAATGGAAGCGTGAATCCTTCATCTACAGGAGTATTAGGTGATAGTTCGGGCAATTGCAAACCGGTAACTTTTCTGGGAACTTATGCCGCGGGAATTCCTACGACATCCTCAAATACAGTAGGAGTATCGGTCACTGTAACTGCTCCCGGTCCATATACCATTTCAACGAACACCGTAAACGGGGTTTCATTTTCCAGATCAGGGACTTTTGCAATTACCGGGCCTCAGAATGTAATTTTATACGCAACGGGTACACCAACTGTTGCCGGGAATGCTGTTTTTACTTTACAATATGGCAACAGCCAATGCTCTTTTTCCTTACAGGTTTTAGGAAAATCTGTAGGAACATTGGGTAGTACTGCCGATGCATGCACTTCATTTACACTTAATGGAACCTATCAGCAGGGAATTCCATTTAATGCCGGCAATACTGTGCAACTACAAGTGAATGTAACAACCCCCGGCTCCTTTCAAATCAGTACCGATTCTATTAATGGAGTAAAATTTTCAGGATTTGGAATTTTTCCAACTGCCGGTTTGTATAATGTTACTATTACCGGAACAGGTACACCTATAGATATGGGCCTCCAAAATTATTCTGTCACTTACGGAACAAGTATCTGTGGATTTCCAATTACATTTTTGCCGCAAGTAGCTGCATCGGGCGATTATTTTCCTCTTTCGCTTAACTCCAACTGGTCGTATGTTCTTTCCGGTGGTAGTACTGCTGACGATATTACTTTCAAAGTGATTAATTACACTCCTACTATCGGAGGAGAATCTTATCAAACTATCCAGGAGAGTGAAAGGCAAACTCAAACCAGTCCAGTCATTGATTCATTTTATTACCGCAAGCCCGGCGGTGATTATTATGAATATATTGATTTCTCAAAATATTTTGGATTTGATCATCCTGTGGGGAGCGAATTCATTTTCCTAAAAGATAATGTGGGCGCTACATCAACGTGGAATTCGCCTACAATAACAGGAACTATTGGAGGAGTGGTGGTTTCGGGTTATGCAACAATGACAATATTAGCTCAGGCTGTTGCCGTTACCTCAATACCAGGTTATAATTTTCCTGATGTGATTAAAGTACAATACCAATATTTTATAACGGGAAATCCAAACCCAATATTAACGCAGGAGAGATGGTTTGCTAAAAATCAGGGAGAAATATATTTTAGTTCTAATGATGGTACGGCTACTTCAGTTTACGAAGTAACTAACTACCAGGTGTTTTGAGACAGGTAAAATAAAAAACCACCGGAACATGGTGGTTTTTTATTACGGCTATGTGAACATGAAAAAACATCTTAATTTTCTTTGATCAATTTTTTCTGAACGGTTTCTCCATTTTGAAATATATTTAAAATATACATGCCTACAGGCAGGTTCGACACATTATCAAAAGTTACCTGCGAATTTCCTGCGTTCAATTGTAAGACTTTTTTTCTTAAAATATTTCCGTACATATCAAAAAGATTCATTTCTACTTTACCCTGGGTAGGAAGAAACACTTCTACTTTTAAATTATCACGGAAAGGATTGACTGCCGAAACTTTCAAAGCGGAAGAATTTCTGTTATACAACAATACTGTATTAGAATAAACATCAGGGGAATGGTCAATACTTACTATTTTTAGTCTATAATAATTTAAACTTGAGGTACTCCCCGGATCCGTAAACGTGTAGCTATCTCCTTTACCTCCTCCTTGTTGTACAATTCCTGCCTGTGAGAAATGAACCGCATCAGTGCTTTTCTCTATCACGTACTCTTTAATATTCTCATCATCTTTTACAGTCCATTGTAAAACATTTTGTTTATTGATGACTGATCCGTTAAAATTTAAAATGTTTGATTGAAGAGTACTGCATTTTGAATATACTTTTAAAAACACTTTTTGACTATTTGCCACCGAGCAATTTGGGTTAGTCAGATTTGAAAGAGTAGTTGCTACTCTGATCCTGATATAATGCCCACTATCTATTGCAGCAGGATTATAATTGGCTTCTACATGGTATTGGTATAAGCCATTTACTAATACTGGTACTCCTGTTCCCGGAGGCCCCACAGAAACCCAGGTCACTCCCCCATCAAGACTTGCTTCCCATTGGTAAAAACTATAGTTATTGTAATAACTTTTTACAGTATCGGAAATGACTACAGGGAAACCTGCACACACAGACGCAGTATCACTTGGATTCATAATAAGATTGGGATAACAGGTAGATAAATTGATATCATCAAGCGCCCAGTCGTTTCCATCTCCCCCGGATGCATTATTTTTTATAGCTATGGTAAATTGCGTTTCTGTAGGGCCGGTCTTATAAACAAAGCCTTTTTTTACCCACGTTCCGGTGTATTGAATATTTCCCGTGGTATAGAAATCTATATTATTAATAGTATAAGTAAGGTTAGGCATTACACCATGCGTGGGTGGAGGGTAGGGGTTTCCATTCATATCAGCGCCACATTGACCACACAAATTATAAATCCACGCAGAAAACTCATAATAGGTATTTGGGCAAACATTTTTAATTACATCGTTATAGGCCTCCCCTGTATTATAATCGGCGTTTACAACCAACATATATCCTCCCGTCTGGCCCGGGCTTACAGGAGCATTTCCAAGAGTGGGACTTGCAGCACCTGTATGGTCTCCTATGATATCCCATGCACCAAACACACGAGGCGAACCACCAACCTTATAAGGTACCGTATTATCTGTGCTACCTGTCCCGCTTGTGTTATTAACAATAGCATAATAATTATCATTAGGAGCACTTGTGGTGATATTCATCTTTGTGTATCCCGGAGCAATAATACCCGTGGGCCTGTTTTGTGTACTCCCACTTCCAAAGGAACTCTCCGCACTAAAACTAGCACTTGAAAAATTAGGGCATAGCCCCTGATTTTGAATTACCTTAACACCATAATAATCAAAATGGTATTTTGTATCAACAGTCGGCTTATTTTTGTACCATAAATTATAATAAAAGTTCCCTCCTATCCAAATTGTATCTCCATAGTTGGCAGTAATAAGTAATCGGTAAGCAACTATAGCTAATGTACCTGGTCCTGCAATTGGAACAGTTCCGCCCACAACTTTTCCCCCACCCGTTGTAAGCGAATAATTTGCTCCAGCCTGAGCGTTTGAAAAACCCGGTCCTAAGTTTATCCGTATTCTTGGTACTGAAGTGACATCATAAACAGATTGATCATCACCGGAGGCATCAGTCATTGATCCTGATATCTTAACACCTTCATTTGTTACAATCTTCATAGAATTTGGCACATATTGTGTCCCGGTTCTGATAGAATCAGTAAAATAAAAATTACTAACTGTGGTTCCAGTTGCTACATAAGCAAGAGCATGTATTTCTATTATATCTCCTTTTTCAAGAGTACCACCTCCATTATTTCTTGTAATGTTAAAGTAACTATAGCTGAAATTGACTTGGGCATAAATATCTTGTGGAACAAATGATTGAACTAAACTCATAAATATAATTAATATAAATACAGATATTTTTCTGTAAATTTTTTCCTTATGGGTACCTGAAAAGGCCAAGGAAAAATTTATAGGCACTTCGGAGAAATATTTCTTCATTTCAATCAGTTTTTCAATATTCCGGGGTGGGTTATCAACATAAACGAACTATTTGAGAATTTATTATAAACGTTTGCTCAATAAAATATTTAAAAGATAATATCAAACTAAAATATTATAAATACATGTTAACCAATAACATATCTTATTTAAAACCATCAGGGAAATATACTAATATCCTTGCTTTTTTAAATGACAAAACCCTTTAATTTGCTTTAATCAATTTGTTCTGTAAAATAATGCCATCGAAGAATGCTCTTAAAATATATATACCCGGAGTTAATCCATTTAAATTATCTAAAAGGACCTGTGAATTTCCAGTAGTAAGTTGCAATGATTTCTTGTTTATCACATTTCCATAAATATCGTAGAGATTGAAATCAACAATACCTTCATGAGGAAGAAATACATCAATTTTTAAATTATTACTGAATGGATTGGTAGTTGAGATCTTGAAGGATGCACTTTTATTATGCAATGAAATAATTTTCGAGTATTTTATATTACTCAAATCAGAATTTATAAATTTCAATCTATAATAAATGATACTTGAGATATCCTCCGGGTCTTTAAATGCATAAGTTGCACCTGGATCATTAACTGCTGAAACTTTTCCAATCTGTAAAAAATTTATGCCATCAATACTTTTTTCTACATCATATTCTTTAAGGCCGTTTTCGTTTTTCGATGTCCATTGGAGTGATGCTTTATTATTAAATATAACACCGCTAAAATTTAAAAGCATTGCATTGAGTACAGAACAACTTCTACTATAAATCTTTAAAAATACATTTTGACTATTATTCACCGAACAATTTGAATTTGTAAGATTTGAGCTCGTGCTTGCCACTTTTAATCTGATTAACTTTCCACTATCAGCGGCTGATGGAATGTAAACAGTATCTACATGATAAACCCATAATCCGTTTTCCAGGACAGGAGTTCTAAAACCCTTTGAAGTTGGTAAAGAAACCCAGGAAACTCCATTATTAAGACTTACCTCCCACATAAAGTAACCATAATCATTAAAAAAACTTTTCACTGTATCGGTGATAGTAACCGGATAACCTGCACATGCTGAGATTGTATCATTAGGATTCATTATCAGATCAGGGTAGCAAGTTGCTAATTTTATATCATCTAATACCCAGTCGTTTCCGCCTCCGCCGGCCGCATTATTTTTTATAGAAATAGTAAATTGGGTTTCTGTGGGCCCGGTTTTATACAAAAAACCTCTTTTAACCCAATTATTATCATGAACTATATTACCAGAAGTCACTGCCATCCGAACTTTTTTCAAAAGAGTCGGTTTGACTCAATGAAAATATTGATTTTACTACATTTGCCAATAGATTTATCAGAATAAAAGTCCCTTATTAGAA
>DASSHD010000470.1:0-2945 GCA_035693085.1 Hanamia sp.
CAGGAACACGGGCAATTGTTTCTTTAGGCATGGTAACTTCATTCATCAATTTTGTAGGTAAAAGCCGCGGGTTTTCTCCATAGCAATCAAACAATAATTTACCTTTTGTACCTATAAACAAAATTCCGCCGTCACTATTTCCAAATGGCTCACCCGGTAATAATTCATCTGGAACGGGAGGCAAAAGACCTCCATCATGCCATGATAAATCTATATCTCCCTTTCCGTCCTTTCTCGGATATTTTAAATGTATGATAGAAGCAGCAGGATAACCATCAGGATATTGTGCACGATTGCCATCCAATGCCCAGCTTTCCGGAACGCTACATTCTATTTCGGTAGGGAAATCAATAGGTAAAATACGGAATGCGGGATCCATCATGTGACACGCCATGTCTCCCAGGGCGCCGGTACCAAACGCATTCCATCCTCTCCAGCTAAAAGGCATATAGGCCGGATTATATGTGACATCGTGATTAGATGGCCCCAGCCAAAGATCCCAGTCAACTCCATCAGGTACCGGAAAATTTCCCGTAGGTGTAGGTAATCCCTGTGGCCATACAGGGCGATTAGTCCATGCATGAACAGTATGTACATCCCCAATCATTCCTGCATTACAAATTTCATGTCCCTGGCGGACACCATCACCCGATCCTCCCTGGTTTCCCATTTGAGTAACCACTTTATAGCGTTTGGCTCCTGCTGCCATTGCGCGGCATTCATAAATATCGTGCGCTAATGGTTTCTGTGTATAAACATGTTTTCCCAACTGCATTGCCGCCATCGTGGCTACTGCATGCACATTATCCGGTGTGGAAATATTACAGGCATCTATATTTTTCCCTTCTGCCTCCAGCATCTTTCTAAAGTCCTTATAGTATTTTGCCTTTGAATAAGTTGCTCTCGATTTTGCACTGCGGCGATCATCCACATCGCATAACGCAACTATATTCACATTAGGGCTTTTGGAAAAATTTTCCAAATCACTCTGGCCTTTGCCGCCTGCTCCAATAGCTGCAATATTTAGTTTATCGCTTGGCGCTACAAAGCCCTTGCCGCCTAATACATGGCGCGGCACAATCATAAAACCGGCGGAAGCCAGGGCTGTGGTTTTGATAAAATTCCGCCTGGAATTGTCATTCATTTTAAAATTCTTTCTGATTTTCTTCATAATCTGGATTTTTTAATTGGTTGTTTTATAAGAAAATGATCATACTGTTTTAAACTCCATAATTCACGGGTTTTAGATTGTATTGCGCTAATACATCTGCAGGTACGCCATCCCATTTTCCGGGAACATTTCCTACATATCCAATATCTTTTATACCAATCTGGCTGGTATAAAAACCTGTAGCGACAAGGTCCCTCAATCTATCGAAGAAAACTGCTCCCTGGTGCATTTCAGGTTTTACTTTCTCTGGATATGCAATCTCCTCAAGTATCTCCAATTGCTGGCTATTACTGCTTCCAACAAAAGAATGTCCATACCGGTTGAGACATTGCAGATCAAGCCACTTTAATCCTCCACGCAAAGGAACCTGGTGTTCGGGAATGTCTTTTACAATAAAATCTAAAAAATCAATCACCTTAGCATCTGAAGCGCTGCCCGATACTTCATCTTTGGGAATGATCAAATCGCCCAACGCGATAAGAGTTAGCCGTTCGTGGTCATTAAAAAATGCCCCTTGTTTATTAAGTTCTCTCAGCCTTTCTTTTTCAAACTCCTGTAAGCCTGTCGTGTCGGCACCTCCCAAATCATCTTCCGATACGACTGCTGCGGATGATTTATCCGCACCCGTTTTACAGGCTCCCAACAATACTCCTGTGCTGATAGTGGATATTCCTATTGCTTTCAATGATTGTCTTCTGTTCATAATCAAATATTTTTTTTCTGTTTTTGATCAAGAATATATTCGGCAGTTCTCATAGACAGAGCAAGAATTGTCCATGTAGGATTTTTATCTCCCTGCTGAACAAAAGGCGCACCGTCGGTCACAAATAAATTTTTACAATCATGCGCCTGGCTCCATTTATTCAAAGCAGATGTTTTGGGATCGTCTCCCATCCGTGCCGTCCCTACTTCATGAATAATATCACCTGGCGTGTGAATTCCATAATTATCTTCTTTGCCTTTTGCTTTGGAAGTAATGACGGCCCCCATAGAATGCATAATAGATTCAAAAGTTTCCTGCATGTGTTTGGCTTGTTTGATTTCCGCATCGGTCCATTTATAATTGAAACGTAATACGGGAATTCCATATTTGTCAACCACGTTAGGGTCTATTTCACAATAATTAGATTCGCGGGCAATAGCCATTCCTCTACCCGCCATACCTACATTAGCGCCATAGAAACGACGATAATCGTCTTTCAAAGATTTACCAAATCCGCCGGCATCTTTCATTTTTCCATCGCGGCCAGGGATCATTCCATTTGCTCGAGGAACGCCCGAGCCAAAACCATAAGAAGGCATGTGCATGCCGCCACCGAACTCAATATGATAACCACGCGGGAAATCTAATTTTTTATTGTCGAGCACCCACGGAGAAAGGATTTGGGCGCTGCCAACCCCATCTTCGTTATATCTTTTTCTGTCCATTAGTTGAGGCAAAAAGCCAGACATGCCGGATCCTGTAGAATCATGCAAATATTTTCCAACAATACCACTGCTATTGGCTAATCCATTTGGATGTGTTGTTGATTTTGAATTAAGTAAAATCCTGGCTGACCCACATGCACTGGCAGCCAAAATAACTGTGTCGCCATTTACCTGGTATTCCATCATATCATCTTTGCTGACGTAGGAAACTCCTTTCGCCAAACCATCTTTGCCCACGATTACTTCCCGTACCATCGCATTAGGAACTACTTTGAGATTACCAGTCTTAATTGCCGGTATTACCAGGCAGGATGAAGAAGAAAAATCACCATAAACTTTACAACTT
>DASSHD010000471.1:0-5585 GCA_035693085.1 Hanamia sp.
GAGGCGCACAGGATGCCCGTTATATTCGTAATCCAGACCCGAATGAATATCGCGAAATAATATCTTCCACATCTTGTATTAAAAGATGGAGCAGCGCGCCGGAATTAAAAGGAAGTATTGAACTAGGACGATTTCTGAAATCAAAAAATATTTTGCCGGCAATTGCGCATACGGATGCTATTTATGAAGAAGTGCTGGAGGCTTTCAATAATGGTTACACGCTAATCACTCATTTATATTCCGCTATGACCGGAGTTACCAGGAGAAATGCATACAGGTATGCCGGTGTAATTGAAAGCGCTTATCTTATTGATGAAATGGATGTGGAAATAATTGCTGATGGTGTACACTTGCCTCCTCCATTGTTGAAGCTTATATTTAAAATTAAAGGGCCTGATAGAATTGCTTTGATCACAGATGCGATGCGTGCCGCCGGAATGCCGGAAGGTGAAAGCACTTTGGGTAGCCTTCATAATGGGCTAAAAGTAATTGTTGAAGATGGTGTTGCAAAATTGCCCGACCGTTCCTCTTTTGCAGGTAGTGTAGCTACCACAAACCGGTTATTAAAAACAATGGTGCAAATGGCCGGTGTCTCTATAACAGATGCAGTAAAAATGCTTAGCGTTACTCCAGCGCGCATATTAAATGTATCGCATACAAAGGGTGAATTGGTAGAAGGTAAAGATGCGGATATTGTAATCTTTGACGATGATTTTACGATTCAAAAAACAATTATACAAGGAAAGATCGTGTATGATTCTTAGATATGAGGTTGCCAACCTTCAACAAGTTAATTTCAGATTTAAAAACTCCATCCGAAAGGTTGGCAACCTTTAATCCGGAAGGACAGTCTGAAATGCACCCTTAACGGATAAGGCACTGTATTCTAGCACTCCTCGCCTCACAGTAATACAATTAATTTTTTAAGTGCAAACCATTGCATTTACTCAGTAGATGAGTAAAAGACCAGCTTATTTTTTTCTCAAAATTCTTTACGAAGCAGGTGTGGCAGGTGTGGCGCCTGAAGCTTTGCTTACATACTTTTGTAGTATTCCCGGAAGCGCTCCGGCAATAGCCCCTGTAATTGATGGAGGCAAGCCAAATTTAGTAGCGAGGCTATTTACCAATCCTCCTTCAATAGCACTTGTAACGGCTCCCCCACCGGCAACACTACTTTCTATTTTTGATAGTATTCCACCAAACATACTACCACTACCAGAAGGCTGCGCACTTACACCACTTGCAAGATGAGTGGCTATTTCTTTGTGAATAGCATCTGCCTGACCGACGGGAATAAGCGATGCCAATTCAGGATTGTTGCTTAAATGTTCTTTTACTGATTGCAGGATTTCGTCAAACATACTTTTATTTTTATTTTATAAATGAGAATCCAAAGTACATTATTTCTTTTAAATATTTCATAAAGAATAAAGCCATATTTTTTAGCACAATATCATTCTTTTAAGACATTACGTAAGTATTTTCTTAACGAAATGTCGGAAAGATATTTTACAATTTTAGTCTCTTTATCTTAATTTACGTGATACCTGGCGAACTAAATGAACTATTCCATTAGTAGTTTATTTAGCAATCAATCCACGATTTTTCAACATCGGCTGGATCTCAGGATCGTGGCCACGAAAATCGCGGAACATGGTACCCAGGTCTTCAGTATTACCGCGTGATAATATCATATCCCTGAAACGCTGTCCATTGGCACGGGTTAGGCCTCCATTTTCCTGGAACCAGGAAAAAGCATCATCTGCCAGCATTTGAGTCCACAAATAGGCATAGTAACCGGCGGCATATCCGTTGGCCCAGATATGTTTGAAATAGCTGGAACGATAACGAGGCGGTACCTGTGGCAGGTATAATTTTGTTTTTCGCAAAGCGGCGATTTCAAACTGATCAACATTCTGTAATGAATCACTTGATGAAAGTTTGTGCCATTCCATATCCAGTTCCGCAGCTTCTAATAATTCGGGGAGATTGTATCCAATATTAAAGGTGGCGGCTTTCTTAATTTTATCCACCAAAGCCTGTGGCATGGGTGCGCCGGTCTGGTAATTAACTGCATAGTTTTTGAGTATCTTCGGATCAAGCGCCCAGTGCTCGTTGAACTGTGAAGGAAATTCTACAAAGTCGCGTGCTACCCGGGTTCCCGATAGACTTGGGTATTCCTGTGAAGCAAAAAAACCATGCAAAGCATGTCCGAATTCATGAAACATTGTGGTAACATCATCAAAACTGATGAGAGCCGGTTGTCCCGGCGCAGGCTTGGTAAAATTGGCCACGTTGTAAATTACCGGTTTGGTACCCAACAACTTTGATTGACCTACCATATTGCTCATCCAGGCTCCGCCGGACTTATTATCACGCTTGAAATAATCGCAATAAAATAAACCGAGCGGGCTGCCATCTTTATCGAAAACTTCGAATACTCGGACATCTTTCTGGTAAACAGGTAAATCTTTACGTTCTTTAAATGTAAGGCCATATAATTGATTGGCGGCATAAAAAACCCCATCCTGAAGTACTTTATTCAATTCGAAATAGGGCCGTATTTCATTTTCATCAAGGTTAAATCTTGCTTTGCGAACCTGATCTGCATAAAAATTCCAATCCCAGGGCTGTAGTTTAAAACCTCCCTTTTGCTTGTCAATCAAAGCCTGGATATCGGCTGCTTCGGCATTAGCCTTAGCTGTTGCCGGAGGTATTAATTTAGCCAGGAAATTATCTACTGCTTCCGGTGTTTTAGCCATCTGATTTTGCAACTTCCATTCAGCGTAATTTTTATAACCAAGAAGATTTGCCTGCACAGCGCGTATTTGAGCTATTCGTGCAATCGTCTTACGTGTATCATTGGAATCATTTTTCTCTGCACGGTTCCAGGAAGCATCAAAAAGTTTTTGACGTGTTGTGCGATTAGAAAGGGATGCCAGGTCGGGCTGCTGTGTAGTATTCTGTAAAGCGATCTGCCACTTACCTTCCAGGTTATTCATTTTAGCAGCCTGTGCAGCAGCATCCAGCTTTCCTGCTGAAAGGCCCGCCAGCTCTGCACTATCACTGATCACTAATGCACCTGCTTTAGTGGCAGCAAGAAGTTGTTTCATAAATTGAGCGCTTAAAGAAGCGCTTTCTTCATTTAGTTTTTTAAGTTTGTCTTTATCAGCATCAGATAGTTTAGCTCCGGCTAACAGAAATTTCTGGTAATAATATTCTATAAGCCTTTTTGATTCCGGATCTAATTTAAGCTGATCACGCTGGTTATATATCGCTTCAACTCTCTTAAATAATTTTGAATTCAAATAGATCGCATCATCATTTGCCGCCAGTTTAGGCGCTTCCTCCTGTTGTACTTTCTGCAATTGAGGATTGGTGTTGGCACCTGTCAGAACGCTGAATGCCCTCATTGCCCTGGTGAGTAATTGTCCGCTTTTTTCCATTGCCACGAGAGTATTGTCAAACGTAGGCGTATCAGGATTATCAGCAATTTTTTGGATTTCTGCTAAATTTTGTTTTATGCCCTCTTCAATTGCAGGCTGAAAATCAGAGTCATTTATTTTATCAAAAGGAACAGCCCGGAAAGGCAAAGTACTTGGCTGTAGCAAGGGATTAGAAGAAGAAACATCGTCTTTCACAGTTTTATTTTCATTGCCGCCACAGGAGGCTCCTATGAAGAATAAAGCAATCAGAGAAAGTACATGGAGTCGTTTCATCATTGTTGGTTTTTACTTTTTAAAACGAAAAGTACGAAAATTCAGACAATCAAGGCTACGCTAAGATCATGGATTCAAACTTTATCCCGTAAATAAATTATGCAAGATTCTTCTTTATTACTTTTCTGGCAGTGTTAATGCAGTAAACCAATATCCCCCCGCCCGCCCGGATGACATCGGCCGGACGGGAATGACACAGTCGGGCAGGAATAATCCGGATTCCTATTTTTTATTAACTTATAACATTAAAGCATAAACGAAAATAAAAGCAGGGCTTTTGAATAGAACTCTCTTGTTAACCAGCACAACCTGTCCCACAATTCGGGAAGCATGGCTAACGCACAAAACCTTTGCTAGAAAGCTTGCGCTAAAACACTAACCATAACCTCGCGCCAAATTGGGCATAAACGAAAAATTTAGTTTCTTACTTGTCCGTAGTTGAAAGCATACTAACGGCAGCACTTTTTTATTTTGAATATTTTAATGATGGCGGGGGTATAAAACTATGAGTAAATAACGATCAGTAACGTAAAAAAAACGCAACTGTTATAAATGATCAAATTTTTCCACCCCGAATTTAATTGCTTTTCCGAAAAAGTATACTTGCTTAAATCACTTTTTTTGATAGTGAGTAAAAAAAATATAAAAAGAATTACTGCAAAAAAGATAATATTAATATTCCCAGATATCTCAACGTTATTTATATACCAATTAGGTAAGATTGCAAAAACATTAAAGACAGTAAAAACGACATAGATATGAACTAGTATAAAAATTAAAAAAGTCAATAATGCCTGCAAATAGGGCAAATGAAGATTTCTATACAAATAATATTTGTAAATTAAGGCAACGATTTTTTTCATCTAATTTCTGAATTACCTAATGAGGGTATTGCTTTCCAATTTGACGAATTTCGTTATTCACTGAATCCTTTTCTTTTTCTTTTTCTTTTTGGTTATGTTTTTTAATAAAAAAATAACCGAAAATAAATGCTAAAATAAGAAGTATCAAAATCGATATGCCTAACCAAATCGGTATAAAGTGAATCATTTATTAATTTATTTTAAAGATGAAAAACAAAAATATTATAAAGAAGATTAAGCATCATAATGCGACCTTTTTGGATCAACCAAAAATTAAATTTGCAAAACGTTTTTAAAATTTAATTTTTAGCCAATGTTGGTGTTCCTTCCTTTCGGATTGTCAACCGTGAATGGATGCCGCCGTCTGGTCTCCTGACCAACGGCATCTCAAGTAGAAAGCCCTGTCAATTACCTGAAAAGTGTGTCAACATCTTAAAAGTATCCAAACCATCATGGTAAAATCTTGCAGATGAATAATAATAATCCTCTGGCTTTTCACATAACCCAGCCTTCACCGGATTATAATGTATATATTCCAATTTTTGTTTGAACAAATCTTCTGAAATTAATTCTATACTTAGCGGCTCTCTTTTCCATATCTGGTATTCCCGATCGTATTTATTTACTTTAAAATTGACGAGCGTTTCTGTATCATTTTTCATAAGCGAACGTTTCAGTTGTTGAGCTGTATATTTCATAAACGATGCCTGAATTTCTGAAGGTGTAAAACCATCTAATGGTTGCCAGATTAAATGAAGATGATTGCTCATTATGACAAAAGCATTTAGGTCTATTCTCTTGTTGGTTACCAAAAATTTAAGGCTGCCTATAATTATATCTTTATGCCCGTCATCACTAAGCAAATGATTCCACTCATAAATAGTAGCTGTAAAAAACTGTGAAGCATGAATAGGAAAGTTTTGACTCATTACGCTAATCTATGAAATAAAACAATGGTTTCTGAAATATTTATTGCCGTTGGTCAGGAGACCAGACGGCGGCT
>DASSHD010000472.1:0-2293 GCA_035693085.1 Hanamia sp.
AAAGATCATGATTGCTAATAGTGTTGCAATTGGCTTTATCCAAATTTTAAACATAATACATATCCCTGCACATATTAGAGCGGAGCCACCAAAATAGGTCCAGAACACAGGCATACCAAACCATTTGGGCACCAATTGCGATATGTAATCGGTATATAAATAATGACTGTATCCATAAATGATCATGGTTGTCGAAAAGAATATTCTTCCCAATGGAATTAATTTTTCTGAAAATGATGAGACGTGAAAACTTTTCCGGGCTATCGCGGTATTTTCAAAAGAACCGGCGATTAAAAATGCGCCACCACAATAGGCCAACTCTTTCAACATCGGTGCCCAAACGCCTATGTGGATTGCTTTATTAGGACTAAATACAAGATTATACGGAACATGGAAAAGTATGATAAGCAGCAAAAAATAGAATCCCAAATAAAGACAGATTTTTTTTCTGACATGTTCTTTTATTGTAAACAATCCCGAAATAATAACACCCGCAATGATCAAAGCTATTCCACTTATCAATGGAAAGACAATATGTTCGTGTGCCCATGCCGGAAACGGTGGTAATATTTCCGGGCGAAAATCCCTGATAATAATTTGTTGAATTCCAAATGCAATAATTCCGATTGCGTAAAATGCACGCCCGGTGTTAATGTACATACCAGTAGTTTCAGGTTTCATAATTTTAATTCTTTAAGAATTCTCTGTATTTTATTGCTGAAAGCAAGTTTACAAATAATTTATTTCTTTTGGCCGAAGAAACAACAGACAACGTTTTGCTACCAATATATAGTGTTTTGGTAATCATAAAAAATTTGAACAGATTCATAAAGAACTCCAGTTATTTTAGACGTTTCTTTTGCTTAAATAAGAATCTTTAATAAATGTTTATTTGCTGCAAAAAAAATCAGATTTTGGTTGATCGGGTTTTAATTTCAACTTTCTTTTGCAGAAATTTTGTTGTCCTGACTAATTAATTCAATCTGCGTTTTTGAATGAGAAATTTTGGTTGCTGATTCTCTTCTTATTTTTAATCCCAATCTGATCATTAAAAGTATTGTAACTGCATCCACGATAATTTTAAAATATAAATCCTTTGGAAGGGCACCAATAAATCCAACAAATGTGATCAACATGGAACCTAACATAATTCCAAAAATTATTGAAAAAGTTTGCATACGACCCCAACGATTGTTATTTGTCCACTTAGGTAAGAAATAAATAGGTACAACTGCTAACACCAAACCACCGCATAAGGCAATGATGGGCGGAAAAGAAGGCTGGATGCCAAATCCAAGCAATACAAGTCCAAATAAAAGTACAGACCATATAATCCCTGAAATCATAATTATCCACAGAGCAGGAGGATTCAATTGCTTTGACGGCAAAGGTTTTTTATTAGCTTTCGCAGAGGCCATAAAAATCAAAAAAGCAATTACTATAATAGCGGTTGCAACTAGCATAAAAGAAGGTTTATATGCAGAAAGATGAAATACTTTTACCCTTGCAATTTGTGTCCATGTAAACCATGCGGCAAAACTTCCTAATAAAAACAATACACTAAATAAAATAACGCCGCCCTTTTTTATCCAAAGATCTTTTTTGCGTTCGGGGAAAATTAATTCTGTAAGATAGATGGGAAGTATAACAGCAGAGACGGATTCATAAATTAATGCCCAAAGAAGATACACGTAATTTATTCCCAATGCTCGCGCGTAAGTAACTCCTTTAAGATGGATTACCAGTGGCGCAATAGAGGTTTGCTGAATCAGAAATTCCTCAGCCACACTTAATACGAGTGCCAGAAAGAGCATGCTTTTCCAACCCAATTGCCATTTTCTGACCACATAACGAATTAAAAGCGCACCTCCTCCCCAAACAAAAATTTCAATGGGAAATACAAATAAAGAGCTAAAGCGTGTAGAGCCAGTAAGTATTTCCGTAACAAGAGGAGCCAGGAAAATTAGCGTAATCGCCGGCGCGATATTTTTGTTTTTTTTCTGTTTCATTTTGATGAATTTTACCTGATGTTCTTTTGATTTATTCCTGAAATATTTTTTCCGCATGTTTTTGAAAAATCTCTCTTAGCGAATCAGAGTGTTGTAGTAGTGTCTTTAATTTCGATTCATTATACCCGGAAAAAAGTTCATACACCTCTGCTGCCATGGCGTCATAATAATGTTTTGTTTTTTCATGCTTTTTGGGAATGTAGCGGATAATAACTTTTCTTCTATCCTTCAGATCGCTTTCCCTTTTCACAAACCCCGCTTTTTCAAGCCTGTCTATCACATTA
>DASSHD010000473.1:0-2204 GCA_035693085.1 Hanamia sp.
CAAGTCCAACAGGGGGAGCAGCCACAGTAAAGGGTTTCATTTAATGAAGCCTTTTTTTTATTTCGTTATTCCGACACATATCAAGTATAAGTCACTTTTGTTTTGTACAGACCAATAATAAATATTTTTCCTATTTTATCAATTTTATTGCTTCAAATTTATTATTTTGTTTATATCCTCATCACTCACACCGGCCTTTTGTGCCATTTTTGCAAGTAACAATGTTTGCATTTTCAGTTGAAGTTCAATTTTATTTGATTTGGAGGCACTTTGAATGATGTTGTATATTATAACAGCCCAAATAATCAAAGCAATAATTGAGTAAATAAATACGTCATTAGATTCCATGATTTTAAGTTTTAAAGTATGAATAATTTTTAATTTGACCTTTAAAAATAGTGATTAAAATTAATATCTAAAAAAATAAACTCCGTTTACAAAACTTCGCTTTCTTTGTTGGCATTGGTAAGGATTCAGTTTCTCTAATAACAGGTTTAGGCTTTATTGGTTCCGGCTAAATAAATTCTTCATAATCAAAGTTTATTAGATAGTCGGCAAGGTAGCAGCCTTCAACCCATTAGGCTTCGCTTGCTTTTCTTTCCAATAATTCATTAACGGTAAATCTTGTAATATTGGATAACTCAATTGCTTTTTCGCTCCATTTCTTAAAGGCTGTGGGCTTGTCCGTCTGAGGCTTTGAAAGAAGTTTTCCATTTATGTATATATTTACTTAATCTTAAAAAGTAAAAAAATAATTTCCATGAAAAAAAAATCTATTTTATTGTTTCCGGTAATTGCAGGACTATTCATTCTTTTGGCACTTCAGTTTGTTCTTACTTCTGCCAAGCCGAAGAACAAAGAGCATTTCATTAATTCTAAAAAAAGTGAGGGTAATAATCTGGCACAAACTCCTCCGATGGGATGGAACAGTTGGAATGCATTCCATACCGATATTACAGAGCAAAAAATAAAAGACGCTGCCCAGGCTATGGTATCCAGCGGAATGAAAGCGGCAGGATATGAGTTTATCAACATAGATGATGCCTGGATGGATACCGTCCGTGACACTCAGGGCCGGCTACAGGCTGACCCTAAAAGATTTCCGCATGGAATCAAAGCTTTAGCCGATTATGTACACAGCCTGGGTTTGAAAATTGGTATTTATGAGTCAGCAGGCACTAAAACATGCGCCGGGTATCCGGGTAGCTTATACCATGAAAAAACGGATGCAGAAACCTTTGCCAAATGGGGTATTGATTACCTGAAGCTCGATAATTGCTACAACGAGGGAGTAGGTTATATGAAGCGGTATGAAGGAATGGAAAAAGCTTTACTCGCAACCGGCCGTCCAATTGTTTACAGCATTTGTGAGTGGGGAGTTAAGGATCCTTACCAATGGGCGCCTGCGATAAGTAATCTGTGGCGCACAACCGGCGATATTTCGGATAACTGGAACAGTATGGTAAACATCGTTGATCAACAGGTAGGGTTAAACAAATATGCGGGTCCCGGCCATTGGAATGATCCGGATATGCTGGAGGTAGGCAATGGTGGAATGACTAATACCGAATATCAGACGCATTTTAGCATGTGGGCAATTCTGGCAGCCCCATTGATTGCCGGTAATGATTTGCTACACATGACAGAAGCTACCCGGGAAATTTTAACCAATAAAGAAGTAATAGCGGTGGATCAGGATCCGGAAGGGAAAGAAGGATATAAAATTTCTGACAACGGAGATCAGGAAGTCTGGGTGAAACCAATGTCTGACGGAAGTTATGCGGTTCTACTGCTGAATCGTGGAGAAAATCGTGTTTTTATGACTACTTCCGTTGAGCAGGTCGGCCTGCAAAAAGCAGCTTCTTATAAAGTGGTCAATTTATGGGATCAGGGAGATCGTGATCAGCCGAAAAATTATTCAACTAACGATTTGATTCGGTCGTCCGTTGCATCTCATGGAGTAGCTATGTTTCGTGTATGGCCCGAATCAAAATGATGAATAATACAAATACCGATACCGATCACGATCTATTCATTGGATTCAATATCCATATCAGTATAAGTAGAAATTTTATTCAGAATATTGGCCATCATATAATACAATCTTTGATCCATACCGATCTCATGGAAACAAAAAAGTTTTGGCACTGGTGATTTAATATATTTTTAAATGATGGGTTATTCTGCGCAGTTTTGTTAAGTAG
>DASSHD010000474.1:0-7197 GCA_035693085.1 Hanamia sp.
GAAGTTACATTGATACGATGCGCAAAAACGGCTACTCTATTATGGATGCCATTGGCTTAGCTATGTCTGGAAAACCTATCATCCCTTTCCATCCTGCTTTGCAAGGTTATCCACATTCTGATTAACCTGAATAGTTACAAATTTTTTTAAATTTGTAAAGGTCTTTACGTTTATATTATGTAGTGAGTCATTCAGTGAGTACTGATATTTGGATGTTTACAAGAGATTGAAAATTAGATGATTGGAATATAGGTTCGAATCCAGTCATCCCGACTTTTTTTAGAAACACCACGTTCGGGACGTCCCGATTTGAATCGGGATCATTCCGACACAGAAAGATGAAATGATTTATACGTTATAGTAAAGGAATAAATAAAGGGAATTTCAATTTATAAAGATGCGAACCTGCCTTTACCGGCAGAAGGGTTATACCCAATTGACAAAGATCTTGAACAACTGGGATTTATGTCTTCACAAGCCACCTTTGGCTGAGACAGTAAAAGAAGGAATACAATGAATTTATATTTTCCAATTTAATCCCAAAGGACTCGTTCATTCAGTCCATTCTTTGTAATTTTTACAGGCAAAATATTTCTTTATCAAAATACATTCTATCAATTAACACCCTTCGATGATTCACATTAGTTCAATGTGCCAACAATTCAAATATTTAATCCCCCATTAATCCCATATTCGTCAATTTCATTCTAACACCATTTACACCACGACCCAATTTTTTTGCTATCTCGCTTAGAGAAACGTCGTTAGCAAAGAGTTCCGCCGCTTCATCTTCCTCATCATCAGTCCAGCGTTTGCCGTGGTTAGAACTTTTCGTATAACCGCTATTTTCATTTTTAAAAGAAAAAGTTTCTGCGTATAAATCAAAATCATCGTGATAATTACTTCTGTAATATTTTTTGTTTGAATTGAAAACAGGCTGCTGTTGCTGCGCCAGCTCTATACTTTGCAAAGGATTTATCTCCGGAGGAATTTTTAATTTGCATTTTGCACGCGTTGCCGCTACATACAAAATATTAATTTCTTCGGCCAACTTATCTTTTGATTGTTGCGTTATTTTATCACCTCCATATTGCGCAATATATTTTTTTAGTTTTTCTTCATTCACAAAATCATTCAACAGTGTTACTTCATCATACTCCATGCCCTTGCAACGATGCACGGTGCTAAAAATCATATCAGCATCTTCCTTAGCGGCAGTATGATTGCTTTTTAATTCGTTGATGAGAGAAGGTAATTTGTTCCCAAATTCTTTTACTACTTCCACAATCATACCGAGGCTATTGTCTTCCGTCTTATCAATATAATCTTCCAGTTCTTTCATGGTCTTCATTCCTGCAATTAATTTGTCTTTTATTTTTTGCGGCTTGCCGTTGTACAGGTTCAGCACATCATACAATGAAGCGCCTTCATCGGCAAATGTGTAGCTGTTGATGTTGCCTTCAAAATGCAAGGTCTTTAAATCGCCGTGTTGCCATTGCGCTATCGCATTCAGCAACAAACTTAAATTGGTTCGGCCCAGTGTGGCTTTTGTTTTTATAATTCCTTCTGCATTTCCGATGCCTGTAATTTTCACTGTGGGCGCTTGCCCCAAATGTTTTTTCCATGCAAGGATTTTGTTGGCAATTAATGCCACTTCTTCATCAAAGCGAAAACTGTTGGTGAGATTATAGACGGGGAAATCCACCTGTTGCAAACTGTTAATCGCATAGCGCCATCCGTAAATTTGCTGATGCACATCTCCTACAATTATTTTAATGGCTTTTTGTTTTAAAAAAACATCCAGCATAGCAGCGCTTGCATCCTGCCCTTCATCAAACAAAATATAATCGTAAGGCAATACCGGGTTGCTCAGTTGAAATTTTTTTAAATAGAAATCGTGTGTTACACTTATCTCCGCTTTATCCATTTTGGCCAAAGCATTACGTGTAAATTTTTCTATTTGCTTATAAAAATTTAATACAAATGTTTTGGCTTTCACGTCTGTTATTACATCGGCATAATTTAGTTCCTGCACTTTGGCGGCATTGCTGTTACAGAAATAACTGATGAATTTATTTACGTGTGATGCAATAATAAAATCCGTATGCCGGTCGCCGGTTTTTATATTTAGCATATCGCACCATTCATAACTTTTATATCCCTGCTCTACATGATAGCTACTGTGTTTGATAATATAATCAAAGGCAAGAGAATGGGCCGTTTCCACTTTTACATTGGAAACTCCGGCAGCGGCAAACTTTTGAATGGCTTCTGTTTTAACTGTTTTATTAAATGCGAGATATAATATTTTACTACCGGCTGCGCGGCTTTTTGCATACTCAATCAGTGTAGTTGTTTTACCACTTCCGGCCACAGCGTTTATCACCAAATCGTGATTGGTGGCTATAACGACTTCCTGTTCTGCGGTGAGTTGCATGGTGCAAATGTAAAAGTTTATTGGTTGGGTGATGAATTGGCAAAGGCTTACTCATGGGTTGTTAACTTTTAAAAAGTTGAAAAACTTTTCATACTTTCATTTCAACTACAATTTTATAGAACTTAAATCAACAACTACTTTTTAAGAAGGTAGGTTAAAATACATCGGGCATACCCCTCTTTACTAAACAACCTTATAAACATTTCTTTGCATTTTCCCGTTCACATTATCTTAAAAAACTAAGGCAAAGCCCACAGAACATAACCACTGTAAAAGATGGTAGTTTTCTAAGGTGAAATAAATGGGTCTCAATATATATATTGAGACCCATTATGAATTGTCGAAATTAAATAGTCCAGATTTGAGAACGTCTCTTAATTCTTAGATTCCACTTTTACGATTCTGTAAATAAAAGAAATTGGAGGATTCAAGGAAATTTTTTGTAATGAATCAAGCCCGGTCATCGGGAATTTTGTGTCAGGGCTCCAGTTCTCCACTAATGCATCATTCAAATTTGCATATAAATCATACGACAAACAATTATACTTCATATTACCACCGTTGGGAGAAAGCACAAGGGCATTACCCCAGGCTTTCTGGTCTGTCTGTTTGTTATCCATCGCTTCCTTAATAAATGGTCCCCAGTTGTTAACTTCAATTGAATTGAAGGAAGACGGATTGGTAGAATTATGATAATTCATTTTAACGTACCTAAAATCCTTTTCAGGATTAGCATTTGCTACCTGCTGCCAGCCATTGGATTTTAAAAAAATCATAGCAGTAGTTGTGCTGATTTCGTCTGTGCTGATTTTATTCATTGGAACGCCTGGAAAAAGCTTTGTTGGATTCCAGACATCACCCATATCTGCGTCTATATCAGGATAGGTATTTACAAAAATAACATTGGGTGAATTTGGCTCATCCAAACCGCCAACTTTTACAAATAATGCCCAAAAAGATAATTTGCCATTATCAATTGCTTTGCGTGCTACTTTGCTCCAATAGGTAGTTTCCCTCTTAATAAATTCATCCATTTTGTCTGGTGCTACATGCCTGTATTGGTAGGTTGTAATATCCTGTGCCAAAGAATTTCCGGGATTCAGAATAAGTGCAAAGACAAAAAAAAGTACTGGTAATCCTTTAAAATAAATTTTCCTTTTCATTGTAAAAGTTTTAATTATGAATAATAAAATATCTTCAAAGCAAAACAAAAACAGATATACTTATTTAACCTGACAATTTCAGAGGCTTAACTAAAAGGTATTATTCAAGCGGAGATGTTAAAGATAAACAATTTTAATTTAATATTAGGTTTAAATTTATTATAATCAGGCAAAATGAGAAACCTCTCCGTTTCTTATGGCCAAATGCGAAGAATAAATCTATTAGGTTTGTTTCCGGACAAATAATTCTCATCAAAAAGAATCCATTTCAATTCAATGGATTCTATTATTAATTATTAAATCGATAATTGGCGAGGCAAGATTTAAAATATTACGGAAGTATTTGGGGCCTGCTTTTAGGGTTTTCAACTTATTAAAAGTTGGCAACTCTTTCAAATCTTAGATGCACCCTATTTTGTATCTTAGTTTTTCTGATGAATTATTATTAGTGTTTGCAGAAAGAAAAGTAAAGCAATTAAAATTGTGATAAAAAAAATTTTGCAGAATTATTCATACCGGTAGTAACAGATTAAGAATTATCCTTAAAACTTTGTTTACTGAAAAATAGTTTTCAAATATTTAAAAATGTTGAATGAAACCCCAAAAATTGAAAATAATTCAGTACTGCTCCGACTTGCATTTAGAGTTTCCCGAAAATAAAATTTTTTTGCGGCAGTATCCTATTGAACCAACCGGGGAAATATTATTGCTCGCAGGTGATGTAATTCCTTTTGCTTTGATGGACAAACACAAAGATTTTTTCAATTATGTTTCGGACAATTTCCAGGCTACCTACTGGATACCGGGCAATCACGAGTATTATCATTCTGATGTTAGCAAAAGGTCAGGAAAGTTGAATGAAAACATCAGAAACAATATTCACCTGGTAAATAATGTAACTATTGAAAAAGACAACGTCCGTTTTATTTTCTCTACTCTTTGGACTAAAATAAATCCCGATAAGCAATTTTACATTGAAAAGGACCTTAGCGATTTCCACGCCATCAAATACAAAAACTATCGTTTCTCAATTGACAGATATAACGTATTGCATGAAGATTGCTTACATTTTGTAACATCCCAACTTCGGGAAAAATACAACGGTAAAACCATAGTAACCACTCATCATGTTCCTACTTTTTTTCATTATCCTGCACAATACAAAGGCAGTGATTTGAATGAAGCTTTTGCAGTAGAATTGTTTGACTTAATAGAAACAAACGGCCCTGATTACTGGATTTACGGGCATCATCATGTCAACACACCGGTATTTAAAATTGACAATACAACAATGCTTACAAATCAATTGGGCTACGTAAAGTATGGTGAACAGAAAGGTTTTAGTACAAATGCAATAATTGAAATTTAGAAATTACATAAATGAAAAAACTTTTATCAGATGAGAATTAATTCAAAGCAAATACTATTGGGCTATCCGATTCTTAAAATAAGAGAAGTGATTCGACATGCCATGGCGGGAAGGTTATCGGGAATTAAAAAAGCTGAAATCATTAACGAAATTGCCACAGTTTTAGGTGGCACAATAAAGGATGCAAAATTGGTATTTGAACAATTGATAAAGGAAGAATATTTAATTTTTGAAAAGAAAAAAATCGGAAACAATTTATACCTTGAAGTTACGGAAACAGAGAAAGGGCGCAGGCTGGGAGTAACAAGAGCCAATCCGCCTATCACGCGGGCCAAAGCAGATTTATTATTGTCAGAACTTCTGGAAAGAGTAGAAAAGGTAAATAAAAATACTGATTTGGTTTATAAAGTGGAGAAGGTAAGCGTTTTTGGAAGCTATCTGTCCGGGCACGAAATTTTGGGCGACATTGATGTTGCAGTTAAATTAGAAAAGAAAGTATCCGGTGACGAGTTTATTTCTAAAAATGAGGAACGCATTAAACTCGCTCATAAAAACGGACGAACATTTTCCAGTTTCATTGATCAATTATACTGGTCGCGCCAGGAAGTTATGTTGCAATTAAATACCAGGAAAAAAGGATTGAGTTTGCATTACGATGGAGAAGATGAAGTATTAAACAGGACGGAAACAAAGACGGTATTTCAGTTATAGAAAATTTTGCAATATTCATTTCTACCACAAATTATTAGTTTATCTTTTGTTGATAAATTTATAACACAACTAATAAATCATACAATAAATTTGGCCCTCAACTACAATTATGCCCGCAACATCAAAATCAAAAAAAACAAAAAAGAGAAATTACAAACCAAAACCGCAATTATCCAATACCCGCAAACCTGCAGACATGACGGTAGAACAATGGCAAACCGGGCTGCGCAAACAGATAGCGGAGAAAACAGATTTTAAATTCTCCAACATTGGAGATGGCGTTGCCTTTAGCGATTACAAGGTGTATAATACTGCCACAAAAAATAATTACAAAGTGGCGCTGCGCAGTATTGACAACAGTTTGAACTATTGCTCATGCTACGATTTTAAAACCAACCAGCTTGGCACTTGCAAACATATTGAGGCGGTATTGATGCACATCCGTAAACGACGGGATTTACGCAAAGCGCTTGCACATCCCTATTCTACCACTTACAGTTCGATGTACATGGAATACCGTGGCGAAAGAAAAATTAAGTTTAGGATTGGAACTGAAAATGAAACAGAATACAAAAAATTGTTTAAACCATACATTGATAAGACAGGCGGCCTGAACGAAAAAGGTTTTGAAGAAATTGATGTGATATTGCAAAAGGCTTTCCAGATTAATACCTCTTTTCGCTGTTATGATGACGCACTGTCTCACATTATTCAATGGCGTGAAAAGAAAGAACGAAAGGAATTTTTGACTCCTTATTTCAAACAAAACAAACTTCCTGAAATAAAAAGCCTGAAAGTAAAACCATTTCCTTATCAAACGGAAGGGATTTTATTTTGCGCCGCCGCAGGCAGAAGCATCCTGGCCGATGATATGGGCCTCGGCAAAACCATACAGGCCATCGCCGTGGCGCAACTTTTACACGAACACAGACAAATACAAAAAGTATTGATCATATCTCCTACTTCTTTAAAATATCAATGGCAAAGTGAGATTGAAAAATTTACAACCGCTAAAACAACCGTGATAGAAGGCAATTATCTTAAGAGACAAAAATTGTATAAAGAGGAAGGTAGTTTATACAAAATAGCGAGTTATAATATGGCGGTGAATGACAGGGAACTGATTGATGAATTTCAACCCGATTTAATTATCCTGGATGAAGCGCAACGCATCAAGAACTGGCAAACCAAAGTATCGCAATCCATCAAGAAACTGCAAAGCAAATATGCGCTCGTGCTGACAGGGACGCCACTTGAAAATAAATTAACGGAATTGTATTCTTTGGTACAATTTATAGACCCTTTGCAACTCGGCTCGCTTTACAATTTTATTTCCGCCTACGAACAAACGGACGCAACCGGAAAAGTAATTGGTTACCAAAATCTGCATGAGGTAAAAGAAAAACTAAAACACATCTTGCTGCGCCGAACCAAAAAAGAAGTATTAAAACAATTACCTGCCCGAACAGATAAAAATCTTTTCGTTAGCATTACCGATGAACAAAGAGCAGTCCATG
>DASSHD010000475.1:0-18528 GCA_035693085.1 Hanamia sp.
ATCTGATTTCGCCTCCTTTGTGGCTGCAGGTGCACCGGCATTCTCATTAAGTTCTATCAGTTGGGCTTATGGAATATACACGTGGCATACCAACAGGGACACTTACGATAAAATAGTTTTTGACGATGTAAGAAATAATGCAATTGTAACAGCTATCATGGCCTACATGGCGAGCGAAGATCCTGAAACCAGTTCGCGTTTAAAATCTATTCTACCTCTTAACCCACGAACAGGTGAACCGGGCAAATGGCCTGAGCAAAAAACACCAACAAGAAGAGGAGGATTGGATTAATGTTTTTGAAAAGAGGTTGTAAAAAAGATCTTTCTTTTGATTCCCAATAATTCATTATTCTTATTTTCTTATCAAAAGAAAAATAGAAATACTGCTTTTTTGTTTGTTTACTGCAAAAGAAGGATTCTCATCTTTTTATTGCGTTTCTAATTTGTGCAAATTTGTATAATTCGTGGTAAAAAAAATTAAACATTGATTAATAGTTTGCAATAATTAAATTTATATCCAATCAAAAGTTTATCAAAGAAATCTTTAAATAAAATAATTATATGGAATCTATTCGTTGGGGAATTATTGGCTGCGGAGACGTAACAGAAATAAAAAGCGGGCCGGCATTTAATAAAGTAAACAATTCTTCATTAGTAGCAGTGATGCGCCGTGATGCCGCTAAAGCAAAAGATTATGCAGAACGTCATAGAGTTCCTAAATGGTATTGCGATGCAAATGATTTAATAAACGACAAAGAGGTTAACGCTATCTATATCGCTACGCCGCCTGCGTTTCATGAAGAATATGCGATAACCGCTATCAATGCCGGCAAGCCGGTTTATATCGAGAAGCCAATGACACTTAATTTTGAATCGGCAAACATGATAGCGAAAGTGGCAAGTGAAAAAAATATAAAAGTATCTGTTGCACATTATCGCCGGGGGCAACCGCTTTTTAATAAAGTAAAGCAATTACTAGAAGAAAAAATCATTGGCGATGTGCGTTTTGCTAAATTAGAGTTTTTTAAAAAGCCTCTTCTGAAGGAAGCGCTTTCGATTCCAAAAGTGGCATGGCGTGTAAATCCTGCAATCGCCGGCGGGGGATTGTTTCACGATATAGCACCTCATCAGATAGATTTAATGTATTGGTTTTTTGGAGAGATAGAAAAAGCTTCAGGATATGCTGCAAGTCAAACAAAAATGTATGATGCTGATGATATAGTTTCTGGAAATATTTTATTCAGGTCAGGAATAATTTTTAACGGATTATGGTGCTTTAATGTAGCAGAAGAAAATGTAAAAGATTATTGTGAAATTCAAGGCTCAGAAGGAAAGATTTGCTTCCCGGTTTTTGAACATAAAAAAATAGAGATCATTAAAAACGGGAAAACAGAAAATATTTTATTTGAACCACTCGAACATGTACAGCAGCCTTTGATACAAAAAGTAGTTAATTATTTTTTAGATAAAGGACCCAATCCATGCAGTGCGGAAGATGGTGCAACGGTGATGTGGCTGTTAGATCAGTTTACTACGACATAAAACCCCTTTTTTATATTATTGTAGTGTAAACCATCCCGGATTCTACTTAACTTTGTACTATAGCTTTTTTTCGTAACAATAAAAGAGAATACAACATGAAAGTGATACTCGACATAAAAGAAAATAGCCGTGTTCCATTTTTTATGGAATTAGTTAAGAGTCTTGATTATGTAAGCGTTTTAAAGGAAGTAAAAGATGATCGTAAAGGTCAATTCATTGCAGACCTCGCTGATGCATTTAACGATGTAAAATTATACGAACAGGGAAAGAAAAAACTTAAATCTGCAAAAGAATTACTAAATGAGTTTTAATATAATTGTTACCAGCCAGTTCGAACGAAAACTAAAACGGCTGAGCAAAAAATATAAATCTCTCCCCAATGATCTTGCTCCGATAATTGATCAATTAGAACAGAATCCTGTTTTTGGTAAACCAATTGGTAAAAACTGTTACAAAATACGAATTGCTATTTCTTCCAAAAGTAAAGGCAAAAGCGGTGGTGGAAGAATGATTACTTACGTTCGCATCGTCCGGAATATTGTGTTCCTGATGGATATCTATGACAAATCCGAACAAGCCAGCATATCTGATAAAGAAATACAAATGCTTATTGATCTTCTTTCCGATGACTAATCTTTTATGAATTATTAATCAGAAACATTCCCGCTTTCTGATTTCATAAATAACTAAAAACAATCCAATCCATATCTTCGCGCCCAAAATGTATCCACTACTTCGCAGCATATTATTTTGGTTCGATGCAGAAGACGTTCATTATTTTTCAATGAACATGCTTTCTTTTTTTTGCAAAATTTCTTTCATCAAAAATTATTTAAAAAAGAAATTTACGCCGGATAATTCAAATTTATTAAAAGAAGTTTTTGGTATTACTTTCCCCAATCCTGTTGGCCTCGCAGCGGGTTTTGATAAAAATGCAAAATATCTGAATGAACTGGAAACATTAGGTTTTGGCTTTGTTGAAATAGGAACAGTAACTCCTCTATCGCAGGATGGAAATCCCAAACCAAGATTATTTCGTTTACCAAAAGATAAAGCATTAATTAATAGAATGGGATTTAATAATGAAGGCGCAAAAGTAGCAGCAGAAAGAGTTAGATACTATAAGCAACAAAGTACAAACTCCGGACTTATAATAGGGGGTAACATTGGAAAAAATAAGATCACTCCCAACGAAGATGCGTGGAAAGATTATGAAATTTGCTTTAATGAACTGCACGAAGTAGTTGATTATTTTGTAGTAAATGTAAGTTCGCCAAACACTCCGGGATTAAGAGATTTGCAACAAAAAGATTCTTTACGAAAAATTCTTACTAATCTTCAGCGAATCAATCAAACAAAAAATATTCAAAAGCCTTTGCTCTTAAAAATATCTCCCGATCTTAATCAAAATGACCTCGACGATATTATTGACCTATCAATGGAAATTAAACTGGATGGTTTAGTGGCAGCCAATACGACTATAAGTCGTAATAATTTAGCCACGCCGGAAAATGAAATTAAAAAAATTGGTGCCGGCGGGCTAAGCGGAAAACCATTAAGAGAAGAAGCTAACAGAATTACCAGTTACATTTACCAAAGAACAAATGGATCCATTCCGATAATCAGCAGTGGCGGAATTTTTTCGTCTAATGATGCAAAAGAAAAATTGGAAAGCGGAGCAAATCTTATCCAGGTATGGACCGGATTTATTTACGAAGGGCCAGGAATTGTGAGAAAGATTTTAAGCTGATTTCCAGGTGAAAACCCTCAATGACGGACACGTTTCGTAATGATTTTAATTTGAGCTGCTTTGTATTTATAGCATCTGTGACTATACCAGTCAGCTTCGCAGTAAAACAACTTTTATGGAAGAAATTACTTTAAAACAAGCACAGGAAAAAATAGATCAATGGATAAAAACCGTTGGTGTGCGATATTTTAATGAACTCACCAATCTCGGAATTCTAATGGAAGAAGTGGGCGAATTATCAAGAATAATGGTGAGAAAATTTGGTGAACAATCTTTTAAAGAATCTGATAAAGGAAAAGATATTTCGGATGAAATGGCCGATGTACTTTGGATTTTAATTTGTCTGGCCAACCAAACCGGGGTTGATCTAACAGATGCTTTGGAAAAAAATTTTGAAAAGAAAAATGTGAGAGATGGAGAGAGGCATAAGGGGAATAAGAAGTTGAAATGAATACATTTTAATGAAAAAATTCACGCTAAACAGGATAAAAATATTGAAAGCGATTTTGACAAAGAAGTTAAGAAATTGTATGAAACCTGGTTTAAAAGAAAAAAAGGATGGAGAAAGCGAAAAGTGAGAAAGTTTTTGTCGGGTTACTAATTGTATGAGTTGAGCTATGAAGAAATAAAACATCGTTAAAAAAATTTTTGACTGAATGAAGAAGAATACAAAAAAATATATTCTCTGGGAAAAAAAGAATCTTGCAAAATTTTTTATCCCGGAAAAAATAGAAATTGAAAACCTTTGCCAGCCTCTTATTGAGAGGTTTAAAAAAATACATATTAATAAGAATCCAGGCAAAGAATATAATTATCTTATTGATATTTATATAAAATGGCGCGGGAATTATATTTATTTTCTTGCCAAATATCGTACAGGAAAAAACGCAATGGTTGAACAGGAATTTGACGAAGGGTTTGTGCGCCTGGAGTATGTGAAAAACGATAGTTTTAATTTATCGTACTTCAGGCATACAGGTAAATGGTTCACTGTTGCAAACAGTTTAAGCCTGAAAAATTGCCTCGAAATGATTGAGCAAATCCCTACTTTTCATCCAATACCTTAGCCTCGAAAAAGCCAGAAGCAAAAAGTAGTTTAAAAACAAACCATTAAGGAACGAAGAATAGTTAAGTTTTTACTTATTGAACCTTTACTTCTTAATGGTTATACAATGAAATTTCATTGCTTTAGAAGAAAACCTTCATAATTTCATTTCCTAAAAAATATACACTATGCCAATAGATACCGGTGATTTAACAGACGAAACATACAACGCCATTATGATTGAAGCGGAAAGATTCAATCATGACCTCACTTTGCAATTTGGATTGCTAAGTTATGAATGTGAAAACGAGAGCGATTTTATTTTAAAATCAAAAAAATTGATAACCGAAATGCTGCGATATAATAATGCAGTTATAGACGATATGTTTTTTGGCAATCCTCCGAAAACAAAAGATTTTCACAATGCATTGCGCAAAATACTTGACAATATTTCAAAGTTGAAGAATAGTCATTAGCCTCAGTTTCTCTCCACGGAGTTGGGTAGAATGGAATAGCAGGCAGGATAGATGATCTTTAAAAACTCTTCGATTCAGTTAAGTTGCAAAAAAATTATCTTTGTGTATATTAATTATTCAGAATGATTCAGAACCTTACAATAAAGAACTATAAATCAATAGAACAATTAGACCTTAATTGTTCAAGGATAAATGTTTTTATAGGTGAACCCAACTCTGGTAAATCGAATGTATTAGAAGCGCTGGATTTGTCTTATGTATCATGGATGATGGGAGCTAATGAAGGTTTTGAAAAAAGTGATACTGAAATAATTGATATAAAATCATTTTTTCGCGTTAGTAAAGTTGCAGACCTTTTCCGATTTGGGAATTTAAAGGAACCTATTTCAATAACTCATCCTGGGTTTTCTATAGACACCTTTATTGAACCTAAATATGACAAAATAAATGACAAAAACTTTTTTGAATTTCATAATGCAAATGGCTCATTTATGAATTTCGATAATAATTTTCGGCCTGTAGAACCTTTTCAATTTTATGCCTCACCGATAAAACCCTATCGTTATAAAAACAATTTAAAGTTTCATGATATTGGGAATTATATTCAAAGACTAATGCCTCCTTATGGAAACAATTTGGCCAAAGTTATTTATCACAATTCTGATATGCAGCAGTTAATAAATAGCTTTGCGAAAGATCATGGATTTGAGTTTATCATTGATAATGCCACTGATAACATATCACTACAATTAAGAATTCATGAAGGTGTAGTTTACTCTTTACCGTACGAAGCACTTGCAGATACTTACAAAAGAATGTTATTTTATATCGCGGCAGTGAGGCATACGAACGGTTCTGTTATAACATTAGATGAGCCCGACACCCACGCATTTCCGCCTTATGTTACTTTCTTAGCTGAAGAAATAATTAAACAACACGGAGTTCAGTTTTTTATTGCTACGCATAATCCTTATTTCCTCAACACTTTTATTGAAAATACATCTGCCAGTGATTTAAGTATATTTATTGTTTCTTATGATAAAAACAACAGAGCTACTTCTGCAAAAAAGTTAACCGAAAACGACTTGTCGGAATTATTAGATTTTGGAGTAGATATTTTTTTCAATTTAAATCGCTACTCTGATAGCAGTGTTGAATATTCTTCCTGAATGTTATGTGGATACCAGGGTAGCCGAAATTATAACCCGCTCTTCTGAAAAATATAATCATCAACTCGGCTGCGGTCAAATAGCGAACCTTTTAAAAAAAAGACTAAAAGATAATGTTGCTTTGGGTATCATTGATGAAGATAAAAATAAGTGCCCGATAGCGAAATATTTTCTCGAATTCGAAAACATTAAATCCGAAAATAGCCTGGTACTTAAAAGGCACAAAGACAGAAAGCAGTATTTAATTTTAATTTGCCCCGAAATTGAAAAATGGCTATTAATGAATGCAAATTCCGTTCATCTGGATCCTTCAGATTTTAATCTTCACTCTGATCTTAGCGGATTTAAACAAATAACAAAGACACAAAATATTGATTCAAACATTGAATTTTATCAATTCATAAAAGCTCTTATCCAAAAAAATGCCGCTGGTATAATCACGTTAAGAAATTGGTTAAATGAGTTTAAAAACAACACCATTGGCAACCCGTGATTATTAAAATGGAATTCTCTATTATTTGTTGGTTCACTGTGCAATTCCTACACCAGCGCATCATACAAAATTTCCACTGGATGCAATGCTCTTACTCCCGTTCCATCTTTCACCTGGTGTCGGCAGCTTGTGCCTGTAGCAGCGATAATCACATCAGCGGCAGTCCTTCGTACTGTAGGAAATAAAACCAGTTCACCAATTTGCATAGACAAATCATAATGCTCTTTTTCAAAACCAAATGAACCAGCCATACCGCAGCATCCGGAGCGAATCTCTTCAGCCGAATAATTTTCAGGCAATGACATCAATTTTAAAGAAGAAGCTACAGAAGACAATGATTTTTGATGGCAATGACCTTGAAGTTTAATGTGACGTTTTTCGGTAGTAAACGAGCTTTTTTTGATATTTCCCTTATCAATTTCTTTGGCAATAAATTCATCTATTATAAAAACATTTTTGGACAATGCTTTAGCCGCAGTGAGGTTTTCTTCATCTGCCAAATCTATATACTCATCCCTGAAAGTAAGTATAGCGCTGGGTTCTATGCCTATTAATGGAGTTTCTTCAGAAATAATTTTACTAAAAATAGCAACATTTTTATTAGCAATTATTTTGGCGTGCCTTAATAACCCTTTTGACATCCATGCCCTCCCACTTTCTTCATGAGCTGTCATCATTACTTCGTAACCTAATTTTTCCAAAAGGAGAATTGCTTTGATTCCAATCTCAGTATCATTGTAATTGGTAAATTCATCGCAGAATAAGTAAACTCTTTTATCTTTCGCCTGCCTGCCGGTAGGCAAGGTCTGACCATCTCCGTTGGTATTCTTTTTTCTTTTCTCAAACCATTTTCTTAAACTGGTTTTATAAAGAGTAGGCATCGAACGTTTCAGAGCAAAACCTGAAAATCGTTTTACCATATTACTGATTGCCGGAGTGGTCATCATCCAGTTATAAATACCCGGCGCAATAGAACCCAATTTTGCCGCACTATTAAAATTCGCAATTAGCTTAGAACGAAAAGGTACACCGTTGGCATCGTAATATTGTTGAAGAAATTCCGCCTTTAATTTGGCCACGTCTACACTCGATGGACATTCTGATTTGCAACCTTTGCAGCTAAGACATAAATCCATCACTTCATAAATTTCTTTATGATCAAAACGATTTATTTTAGTAGAATTGGTAAGAAAGTCTCTTAAAATATTGGCTCTTGCTCTTGTAGTATCCTTTTCATTTTTGGTTGCCATATAAGAAGGGCACATCGTACCACCCGTTAAATGAGTTTTACGACATTCACCGGTACCATTGCACTGTTCAGCATGTTGAAGTATATCCTGGTTATGAAAACGGAATACGGTTTTAAACTCCGGTGTTTTTTGTCCGGGTGTATAACGCAGCATCGTATTCATCGGCGGGGTATCCACAATTTTATTCGGATTAAAAATATTATCCGGATCCCAGGCACGTTTAATGCTTTTAAATAATTCGTAGTTTTTCTCCCCCACCATTTGCTTAATAAATTCGCCACGAAGCCTGCCATCACCATGTTCTCCGCTTAAAGAGCCCTTATATTTTTTTACCAGATCCGCAATCTCCTGTGCTATAATCCTGAAAAGATGATTTCCTTCCGCAGTCTTTAAATTAATAATAGGGCGCAAATGCAGTTCACCCGAACCGGCGTGGGCATAATGAACAGAATATAAACCATACTTCTTCAAAATTTTATTGAAGTCTTCAATGTAAGCAGGGAGGTCATTTGTATCTACTGCGGTGTCTTCAATCACAGGAACAGCTTTTTCATCTCCGGGCAAATTACTCAACAAACCTAAGCCAGCCTTGCGGAGTGTCCATATCTTTTTTGTATCATCACCAAACAACAAAGGAAAATAGTATCCCAACCCTGCTTCACGCATTTCTTTTTCGCACTCATTCGCAATTTCTATCACACCCTCACGCGTAGGTGCAGAAAATTCTATCACTAATATCGCTTCCGGATCACCCTTTACAAAAAAACGGTTTTTGCTTTGTTCAATATTTTCTTTAGTACATTCCAAAATATAATGATCCATTAATTCGCTTGCACGTGGTTTATATTTTAAGGCAATCAGGTTGCCTCTTAAAGCATCATCAATAGAATTAAAATGAACACATAAAAGCCCTGACACGGAAGGAGGCAAGGGAACTACATTTAATTTTATTTCAGTGATAAATGCCAATGTACCTTCGGAGCCTGCTATTAATTTACAAAAATTAAAATCTTCTTCTCCAGCCACAAACGGCGCACTGTCTAATAAAATGTCTAACGCGTAACCTGTGTTTCTTCTCTCCACGCTTTTTTTCGGAAATTCCTTTCTTATTTCCTGCTGGTTATCATAATTGCTTAAAATGTTTCTTATATTTTTATAGATAGCCGCTTCAAGATCATTGCCTTCACATTTTTCATGAAATTCATCCAGGCTCAAGGCTTTAAATACTGCTTCGCTTCCGTCACTCAACAGCACATTTACTTCCAGCAAATGTTCTCTTGTACTTCTATATATAATTGAATTAGAACCGCAGGAATTATTCCCAACCATACCACCCATCATCGCGCGGTTGGCAGTTGAAGTTTCAGGGCCAAAAAATAAACCATAAGGTTTCAAATACATATTCAATTCATCTCTTATCACGCCCGGCTGCACACGCACCCAGTTTTCTTCTTTATTTAATCCAATAATTTTTGTGAAATTTTTTGAAACATCTACTACGATTCCATGCCCTACTACCTGCCCTGCAAGTGAAGTGCCCGCCGCTCTTGGGATTAGCGAAGTATGATTGATTTTGGCAAATGAAATTAGTTTTTTAAGATCAGCAATAGACGCAGGTATTGCTACTGCCAAAGGCTTTTCCTGGTATGCCGAAGCATCCGTCGCATACAATTGCCGCATCGTATCGTCTGTGTATAATTTCCCTTCTAACTGTTGAGATAATTCCTTTAATCTATCTTCCATAAAATATTGTTCTGTATAACTGTATAAAATGTAAAGTTTAAATGTTTTAAAAGCAAAGTTACTTTTATAAAACTTTTTACTTTGCAGAAAATTAATCATAATATTTATCAACTATAATATTATTGATTTATAGTCTATTTCAATCATATAAAAAAATCAACACTATTCTTCTAAATTTGCTCAATGAAAATATTACTTCTCTATTTAAAACCTTATAAATGGCTAATTGCTTTAGCGCTTTTTCTTGCTGCCACCAACCAGGTTTTTTCTTTATTTTCTCCGTGGATAGCAGGACGAATCCTGGATCTATTTGCCAATCACCCACATGTTTTCCCTGATAAAACGCCGAGGACCCAGCACCAGTTTTTCTTTGGTGAGGGCCAATATCATGGCTTGTTATTTTTTCTGTTGTTGTTGATAGGTACCGCCATGGTAAGCCGCATTGCCAAAGCTTTCCAGGATTATTTCGGTAATGTGCTGGTGCAAAAATTTGGCGCCACTATTTTCACCGATGGACTGAAACACAGTATGCGCCTGCCTTACCAGGATTTTGAAGACCAGAGCAGCGGAGAAACATTATCCATTTTAACCAAAGTAAGAGCCGATACAGAAAAATTTATCACCAATTTTATCAATGTGTTTTTTGTCATCATCGTGAGTATTGTTTTTATTTCCATTTATGCTTTTAAACTTAACTGGATGATAATGCCGGTGTATGTAGTTGGCATTTTAGCGATAGCAATCGTAACAAGCCTGCTGAGCAAAAAAATAAAGATTATTCAGAAGACAATTGTTTCACAAACGAACGCGCTTGCGGGTACTACGACTGAATCGTTGAGAAATATCGAACTGGTAAAAAGCCTTGGACTTACCAACCAGGAAGTGAGCCGGCTCAATAATAACACTTTTAAAATATTAAAGCTGGAACTGCGAAAGGTAAAAAGCATCCGGACACTGAGTTTCATACAAGGTACGATGGTTAACTTTCTGCAACAGGTGATTACTTTCACTTTATTGTGGCTGATATTCAAAAATGAGATTACCCCGGGCCAATATCTTTCGTTGACTTTTTATGGTTTTTTTCTTTTTGGCCCGATGCAGGAAATCGGAAACATTATCATTTCCTACAGAGAAGCAGAAGCATCGTCAGGAAATTTTCACGACCTGATGGAGAAAGCGCCTGAAATAAAACCAGCTAAACCGGAAACAATAAAGCAAATAGAAGAACTGGAATTTATCAATGTTTCATTCAAACATCAATCGGCTCAACAGCATGCTTTAATGGACATAAGTTTTCAAGTAAAAAAAGGAGAAACCATTGCGTTTGTCGGCCCGTCAGGTTCAGGCAAAACCACATTAGTAAAGCTTTTGGTTGGTTTATATATTCCCAGAAAGGGAGAAATTTTATATAACAAAATAAACAGGGAAGATATTGATTTTGATGAATTAAGAAAACAAATTGGATTTGTAACCCAGGATACACAATTGTTTGCGGGCACGATAAGAGAAAATTTACTTTTTGTAAATCCTTCGGCCACTGATGAAGAAATACTGGATGTGCTTAAAAAAGCTTCCTGCAATACTTTATTAGCGCGTGCTGATAAAGGACTTGACACCTTGATAGGAGAAGGTGGCGTAAAAGTTTCTGGTGGAGAAAAACAACGCTTGTCCATTGCAAGGGCTTTGCTGCGAAATCCTTATTTATTAATTTTTGATGAAGCTACTTCGTCACTTGATTCATTAACTGAAGAAGAAATTACCAATACGATTAAGCATGTTTCTTCCCAAAAAGAGCAAATCACTATTTTGATTGCACATCGTCTTAGCACTATTATGCATGCGGATAAAATATATGTTTTAGAAAAAGGAGAAATTATTGAAACAGGGAATCATGAAGAATTGATTTCCAAAACAGGATTGTATTATGCTATGTGGCGACAACAGATCGGCGAAAGAAAAAAATCAATCTTGCAGCCTGAATTGATGAATTAAACAAAAAAGAAAACAAGAATCTAAATTATAAGTCTGTTTACTGCAAAAAAGAAAATGATTAGAAATTAAATAATTGCAATTGAACTTTTGGAAAGTTATTTTACTGATCAATTTCAAAAGGCAAACCAAATAAGTTTTCCAAAAGTTTTCTAAAATAAAATACCCTACAACCAAATATAAATCTTCAAATAAAGTTGGTTTACTGAACTTTTGGAAAGTTATTTTACTGATCAATTTCAAAAGGCCAACTACATAAACTTTCCAAAAGTTTTCATAGTTCTTCTGTCAAGAGGGCAACCGCAAAGGTTTGCCCCTACCCTTTAAATCTCAATGGCACATTGACTCTGATACTAAAATTTCTTCCCATGTTATAAATTCCATCATGACCCGTAAAATTTCCGGGATAAGGTTCAAAATATTTCAACCTGTTTAAGCCTGATTGATAAGCCACATTCATTAAATTATTCCCCAGAAAAGAAATATTCACAAAAGGTTTTCCTTTTTTATTAAGAATATCAGTTCCAAATCCGGCATTTAATAATTGATAACCGGGAGTTGGCGTTTCGGTGCCATTTTCCAGGTAAACCCTGTTTTGCGCAGCATATACTTCAAACTGAACTTTTATAAATGCATTGGCAAATACTTTATTTATTTTTTTGATGTTAGCCCTTAGTTCTGAAATGGTATGCAACGGCGGAATGAAAGGTAAATACTTAGCACTATCCGAAATTTTCCCTTCACCCGGAACCCCTTTATTAGTAGCATATACTGCAGAAAGAGAATTTTCAAAATGCAACCAATCCCATGGATGTGGATGAATATCTATGCTCAATTCACCTCCATATAAATTAGCTTTTGCTGCTACAAATTTAAAAGTCTGGTTACCCGGCACGATAACAGAATCCTGTCCCGCAGTATTTAAAAGCTTTTCGTTGTAAATATAATTTTGAATAGTATTATTAAATACATCCGCATTTACAGATACATGAGTAGAATTAAACTCAACTCCAAAATCTTCCTGCCAGTTAAATTCAGGTTTAAAATTGGCGTTGCCAATCTGGTATATGTTAGTACCTGGGTGCACACCGTTAGATGAAATTTCAGAAATATTTGGAGATCTGTAACCCCTGCCAATATTTGCTTTTACACTAAAATGATGATCAATCTGGTAAGACATTCCAAAGCTTCCGCTTGCACCTGAGAAGGTATGTTTATAGGGTGAAAATGGATGGGCTGCTCCAACTGTATCCGCTCCTGTGACCACATGATCAAAACCGGTAGCCGGGTCCGGAGCACTATATAATCCTTCATTACTAAAATCCCTGAGATCGTAACGTATGCCTCCGGCAATTTCCAACTTGCCCAGCGTTTTCTTTGCACTAACAAACGGACCTATGTCAAACTGGTGATATGATGGAATAATAAATTCAGTACCACCATCCACATTGTTATTCTGATACATTCCGTTTATACCTGCAGTTATGTTAAGCCCATCCGATTGATGAAAATAATATTTCACATCATAGTTATAGGTATTTAATTTAAGAAATAAGCCGGGTAACTGCACTTCCGGATGGCTATATTCACGGCGCACATCTCTTTGAAATGCCAGGCTCAATGTCAATCTATCGCCGCCTAATAAAAAATTATTCGTATTATAAATAGTGTAATGCTGTACAAGTTGATGCAATGCAGAAATTTTATAAGTATTTAATTCTTCATTGCTCACTATTGGCCTGAAAGTATCTGCTTCGGTAATTTGTTTAGTGAATTTTCTTGTCGCAGAATCCCTGCTCCCATCAGGAATTTCCTGTAAATCGTTATACATTAAAACCCCAAGACGGCTGTAACCCCAGTTTTTATTGACCCCAACGTTTGCTGAAGCATCCGTTTCTGCAAATCCTGTATTATACACTCTTCCATCGTATTTATCTTTATAATTCGTAGCCATTTTATGTGTAAATGTTCCACCCCAGGTATAATCATTGGTATGGCCTGCAACGCTTGCAGAATTTTCTATCAGCCGGTTATTGGTCTGGTATTCATTCAGGATATTTCCAATTATTGTTCCTCGTGCAGGTGGGTTTGGTGGCAGCAGGTTAATAACACCAGCAACTGCATCCGAACCGTAAATGAGGCTGGCAGGACCTTTTACCACTTCTACTTTATCTACCGTATTCTGATCTACTTCAGTTCCATGCTCATCTCCCCATTGCTGGCCTTCTATCCTGATACCGTCATACAAAGTGAGTATCCTGTTGTAACCCAATCCCCTTATAAATGGTTTTGAAACATTTGGCCCCGTAGTAACTTCACTGATTCCCGGCACCGTGGCAATAGCATCAATAATATTCGTACTCAGGTTTTGTTGCAAAAACTGCCTGCTGATTGAAACAATCGGTATGGGATTTCTTTTAATGGAAGTAGCTTTTGAAGTACCGGTGATTACTATTTCACTTTCCTCGGTAACAGCTATTACCATTGAAAAATCCTGATTTTTATTTTCATTGAAATAAATATTTTTCAGAATGGTTTTATACCCTATATATTTTATTTCTACAAGATAAGTACCTGACGGAATACCTTTTATTGTATAATCGCCATTGGCATCAGCAATACTCCCTATTTTTAAGTCAGGAATATAAGCAGAAGCGCCTGCGAGAGGAGACCCAGAAGTATCAGTTACTTTTCCGGTAAGAGAATACCTGGCAGATCTATTTTGAGCAAGCACAGAAAATGATAAGAACACACTTATATATACTGTAAAAAAGGAATAAACTATTTTCATTTTGATTTTTTAAGAGAACTCATTTAAAAAATGAATTCTAATGTGGCCGGGTATAAAAGAATCAATCTTTTTACCTAGATGATTGAAAGTAATGACTGGTAATTATGCCACAGATGGAGGGCCTCTTAATCCAAATGAAATGGATTGGCTATGAACAAAATCACAGATATTTGAATAAGTAAATTCAGTAAATATCGGGGAAACCGGTTCTATTACAATTGCATCCTGAAGGGCATAAGGCGCTACCACCACATTACTTTCACAATGGCAATTGATACCTGCCATATTTAATTGCGGATAGTTAGAATTAGTCAAAGTTTTGCTGACAAAATCAACGTGATTAGCAAATAACTTATGCAGATACCTTGTAGGCGTATTACTTAAAGCAAAAATTGCTATCAATACAACCGCCGTAAATTTTCTTATGTATATATTTTTATACAATCATTCGGATTAATGATTTTGCAAATGTAGAACTTTATACATGACAGGTATATAAATCTTTATTAAAATTTTAAAAATATCTGATATAAAAGAATATTCGGAATCAATTTTGCGAATTGTTTATTACATTGTAAAAATTAGTTTTTTAACCATTTAAAACATTTTATTATGCCAATTGTAAAAGTAATTGAAGTGATTGCATCTTCTGACAAAAGTTTCGATGATGCAATTCAGAATGCAGTAAAAGAAGTTTCTAAAACAGTAAAGAACATTGATTCTGTTTATGTAAAGGATTTTAAAGTACACGTAAAGAATGAAAAAATAACTACCTATGGTGTTATCTGTAAAGTTTCTTTTAGAGTAGGAGATAAATAATCATTCCCATTCTACTACTTTTTTGTGGAGGGAGTTTTTAAATAGCTCCCTTCATTTTTTAACATACTTTTCCGTGAAGGTTTTATGCAAGCATATTTTTAGTTTATATGTTGTTCGTAATTTGCAAACCTTTTAAAACCTATTTAATTTATTTGAAGTAAAATGTTACAAACTGCAGAAGATATCCGCCTGCTGAATGAAAAAATTAATCATTCAGCTTCTTTTATTGATAAGATCAATGCCGAAATTGGTAAAATAATTATTGGTCAGAACCACATGGTAGAAAGGTTATTAATTGGCCTTTTGAGTAATGGACATATTTTGCTGGAAGGAGTTCCAGGCCTTGCTAAAACATTGGCTATAAAATCGCTGGCAAATACTATTAATGCGAAATTCAGCCGAATTCAGTTTACACCCGACCTCTTACCGGCCGATGTAATAGGCACTATGATCTATAACCAGCAAAAAAATGAGTTCGTAGTTCGTAAAGGCCCCATCTTTGCCAACTTTATACTTGCTGACGAAATAAACCGTGCTCCAGCTAAAGTACAAAGCGCTTTACTGGAAGCCATGCAGGAAAGGCAGGTAACTATCGGCAATGATTCTTATCTTTTAGAAGAGCCTTTTCTGGTATTAGCCACGCAAAATCCAATTGAGCAGGAAGGCACTTATCCATTACCTGAAGCCCAGGTTGACCGCTTCATGCTGAAAGTAATTATTGATTACCCATCCAAATCTGAGGAACAGGCTATTATCCGGCAAAATGTTTTGAAAATGCAACAACCACGCATAAACGCAGTGGTATCTTCATCTGAAATATTGAACGCACGACAATTGGTTCGGGAAGTATATATGGACGAAAAAGTAGAACAATATATTATTGACATTGTATTTGCTTCACGTTATCCCGATCAGTATAATTTAGCCAAAATGAAACCGTTAATTTCTTACGGCGGTTCTCCCAGGGCAAGTATTAACCTGGCTCTGGCTGCGAAAACTTATGCGTATCTGAATAAACGCGGTTATGTAATCCCTGAGGATGTGAGGAATATTTGCAAGGATGTATTACGCCATCGCATTGGACTCACTTATGAAGCAGAAGCAGAAAATGTAAATGTGGAAATGATTATTGATGAAATATTGAAAGCGGTGAATGTGCCTTAGAGGAAAGTTCGTACAAACAGTAAGCTAACAAATAACAAAGATTTTAATTCAGAAATGATGAATAAGAAAGTAAAGAAATGTTCTTGCAGTAAACAAATAACAAAGATTTCGATTCAGGAATGAGAAGAAACAATTTAGCAATCTAACAATTTAACCATTCAGCAATTGCCTTTAACCACAGCCGAAATAATAAAAAAAGTAAAAGAACTGGAGATCATCAGCAAGAAGATCACCACGCAGCTTTTTACAGGCGAGTATCACTCAGCTTTTAGAGGAAAAGGGATGAGGTTCAGGGAAGTAAGGGAATACTATCACGGGGATGATGTAAGATTCATTGACTGGAATGTAAGCGCTCGTTATGCGCATCCGTTTACAAAAGTTTTTGAGGAAGAACGCGAATTAAACGTAATTCTATTAGTGGATATAAGCGCCAGTTCTATGTTTGGAACTGTTCACCAGAGCAAAAAAGATATGATTACGGAAATAGGCGCCGTACTCACTTTCAGCGCTATTAATAATAATGATAAAGTAGGCGTCATATTTTTTAGCGATAAAATAGAAAAATATATTCCACCAAAAAAAGGTAAGCAGCACGCACTTTACATTGTTAGAGAGTTGCTCACGGCAATGCCAAAACAAACAGGGACCAGTATCCGCGAAGCATTAAATTTCTTTTCAAGATCTAACAATCAAAAAAGTATCGTGTTTATTATGAGTGATTTTATTGATGAAAATTATGAACATCGCTTACGATCCCTGGGACAGAGACATGACTTAATAGGATTGAAAGTATATGACAAGATGGATACTCAGTTGCCGGATATCGGAATGATAAAAGTAAACGATCTTGAAACTCAAAAAACCCAATGGCTTAATACCTCAGATGCCATGGTAAGATACAATTATCACCAGAATTTTATTAACCAAAGTACCGCCAGCAAAAATATATTTAAGAAGGCAGGCGCACAATTATTGCATGTTCGCACAGATGAAGATTATGTGAAAATTTTGCAACATTTTTTTAAAAGAAGAAAAAAAATCCATTAGCCTCAATTGAAGAATTGTGTTTATAATATGAAGTCAGTTATTATCGGTTTGAACATTTGCTTTTTGTGTCTGTCACAGAATATTTTTGCACAACCACCGGTTATAAAAACATCCGTTGATAAAAATAATATCCTCATTGGCCAGCAAATAAATTACCGGGTGACAACCTCTATGCCCGATAATACTTACCGGCTAAGTTGGTTTACAATGCCTGATAGCATAGGCAATTTTATAGCCATTACTAAAAACAAAATTGACTCAACCTCTTCTAATGGAAATTTGAATTTCAGCCAGGATATTGTTATCACTAGTTTTGATTCGGGAAGACAGGTAATTCCTCCTCTGTCCCTATCTGTGTCCACGCTCGACGGAGATTCCACTTTTAATATTTATACTGATTCTATTCCGGTAAATGTAACTTATTCGCCTACAGACAGCATTATGCCTTTTCACGATATAAAAACAATTATTGAAGTGAAAAAAACATTCCCCTGGTGGGCCTGGGCATTGGTAGCTTTGGGTGTGGCCTTGTTGGTGGTATGGATATTGTTCCTGTTGAAATTCTTTAAAAAGAAAAAAGATACTACCATTTTCGAATCCAAATTATCGCCTTATGATGAGGCAATGCAATTATTATCTGAACTTGAAAAAGAAAATTTATTTCAAAATGATCAGATAAAAGAATTCCATACCCGCTTAACGGAAATCTTCAAGCGGTATTTATCAAGAAAAACAAACAGGTATCTTATGTATCTTACCACGGATGAGTTATTAATGGAATTAAACAGCATAGATCTGTCAAAGGAACAGATTGCCGGTTTTGCCAATAGTCTTCGGATGGGCAATGCAATAAAATTTGCTCAATATATTCCTCCGGCCTATGAAAATGAAAAATGTTTTACTCAAATAAAAGAAATGATAACAGCCATAAACAATATTGTAAACAAAAAGCCTGAAAATGATCTTTGATTATTTCAACAATATTACTTTTGGGCAACCCTGGTTATTGTTGCTTTTTATCATTATCCCTTTCCTGATTTATTGGAAATTCAACAAAGGGAAAAAACAGGTAGCTTCTATTGGGATTTCTTCTACAAAAGGGCTGGCTAATTCAAGATCATGGAAAAATACGGTGCAGCAATTTCCTTTTATTTTCAGGATGCTTGCTCTGAGTTGCATCATCATTGCACTTGCACGGCCCCAGACAAAATACGATGAAACACAAACGGAAGGCGAAGGAATAGATATCA
>DASSHD010000476.1:0-8034 GCA_035693085.1 Hanamia sp.
GATAATGTTGCATCAGTACAATTAGATGTGACCGATAAGCACACGATAGAAGAAGCAGTAAAAAGCGCTGTACTCGCATTTGGGGGTGTGGATATCATTGTCAACAATGCAGGTATCAGCATCTCAAAGCCGATAGAAGAGCATACTACAGAAGATTGGGATAAGTTATATGACATTTTAGTAAAAGGGCAATTCTTAGTATCACAGTCATGCATAGCCGTAATGCGTAAACAAGGATTTGGTGGTGACATTATTAATATCGTTTCCAAAAATTCCATCGTGGCAGGGCCTAATAATGTGGCTTATGGCTCTGCAAAAGCTGCGCAGGCACATCTCTCAAGATTAATGTCAGCAGAATTGGGAAGTGATAAAATCCGGGTAAATATTGTAAACCCTGATGCCGTTATTTCCCACTCCAATATTTGGGCAGGAGGCTGGGCTGAGGGCAGGGCGAAAGCTTATGGAATAAAAGTAGAAGAATTACCGGCTTTTTATGCTAAAAGAACGTTGTTGAATGAAACGATTTTACCTGAAGATATTGCCAATGCTTGTTTTGCTTTTGTTGGGGGATTGTTGAACAAATCAACAGGAAATATATTAAATGTAGATGGAGGAATTGCCGCCGCATTTGTAAGATAAATTTTTTCTCATAATCAATTAATCAAATCGCTGATGTTTTTCAAATCTGTCAGCCTTTTGATTTTTTATCAAAAAGTAAATATAACCAAATCAAAATTCATGCGTGTCACTTCTAAAATGAGATTAATCAAAGGCTTTGAAGCCGAATATAAAAAGCGCCATGATGAAATATGGCCCGAATTAAAAATGCTTTTAAAAGAAACAGGTATTTCAGATTACTCCATTTTTTTAGATAAAGAAACCAATGATTTGTTTGCTTATTTTACAATAGATGACGATGAAAAATTAAATGAACTGCCAGGCAAAGAAATTATGAAAAAATGGTGGGCTTATATGAAAGATATTATGGAAACCAATGAAGATAATTCACCGGTATCCATTCCTCTGAAAGAAGTTTTTTATTTACCTTAGAAACAATTTGAAATGTTTCTAAAGTTTTTTACTTAATTGGCTTCTGAAAGCCCCTCTCCTTTTGGAGAAGGGTTTGGGTGAGGCCATAAAAACAATAACATGATATTAAAAAAAGTTCAGATTGAACAAAACAACAAAAAAGCTTTATCAAAACATAAAAAAAGTTTTGAATTCGCCTCTGCAGAAATTGATTCCCCTGATAAAGTCATTAAGAAATTAATTGATTTCCAGGTGGCCATTCCGAGTTGGGCGTTAGGCACCGGCGGCACACGTTTTGGACGTTTTCCTGGTGGCGGCGAGCCCAGAAGCCTGGAAGAAAAAATTGAAGATATTGGTTTGCTGCATGCACTTAATGGTTCCAGTGGCGCTATATCATTACACATTCCATGGGATATTCCAAAAGACGCTAATGCCATAAAAAAACTGGCAGCAAAGTACGGATTACGTTTCGATGCCATGAATTCAAACACTTTCCAGGATCAGCCCGGTCAGAAATTGAGTTACAAGTTTGGCTCTATGCAGCATGTTGACAAAGCTGTTCGCAAACAGGCCGTAGATCACAATATCGAGGTAATAAAATACGGAAAAGAATTAGGTTCCAAATCCCTGACTGTTTGGTTGAGTGATGGCTCTTGTTTCCCGGGGCAATTAAATTTCAGAAAAGCCTTTCAAAATACCTTGGAAAGTTTGCAGGAGGTGTATGCGAAATTGCCTTCAGACTGGAAAATATTTGTAGAATACAAAGCATTCGAACCTAATTTTTATTCAATGGCTGTAGGTGATTGGGGACAATCATTACTTTATACTTCCAAGCTTGGAAAGAAGGCTTATACATTAGTTGATCTTGGCCACCATTTGGCAAATGCAAATATTGAACAAATTGTTGCTTTACTGTTGATGGAAGGAAAGTTGGGTGGTTTCCATTTTAATGATTCAAAATATGGCGATGATGATCTTACTGTAGGAAGCATCAAACCTTATCAATTATTTTTAATTTTTAATGAACTTGTAGAAGGCATGGATGCAAAAAACATGAATCACGCCCATGATCTGGCATGGATGATTGACGCATCACATAATGTAAAAGATCCTTTAGAAGATTTGTTACAATCAGTAGAAGCCATTATGATTGCTTATGCACAATCATTAATTATTGACCGGAAAAAATTAGTGGAGGCACAAAATAATAATGATGTAGTTACCGCACAGGAAATTTTGCAACAAGCTTACAGGACAGATGTAAGGGCTATTGTAGCGGAAGCCAGGTTGCGCGTAGGGGGTGCTTTAAATCCTTTATCAGTTTATCGCAACGAAAAAGTGAGAGAAAATCTAATCAAAGAAAGAGGAGAAAAGTCAGTGGCGACTGGATTGTAGCGGTAGCTACCGAATTTATCAATAAAAGACAGGCAAAAACCGTAAGACTACTAATACAAGTCAGACGGAGACCGTCAGACTTGTAGCAAATGAACCAACAAAATGTCATAGCAATATTCGATGCAGGCAAAACCAACAAAAAGCTTTTTTTGTTTGATGAAAATTATAAAATTGTTTTTGAACGCACTGCTATTTTTCCTGAAACTACCGATGAAGATGATTTTCCATGTGAAAACTTAGAAAACCTAAAAATGTTTGTTCTTAATTCTTTTAATGAAATAATCAACTTAAAAGAATTTAAAATTAATGCTATTAATTTTACCAGCTACGGCGCCAGTTTTGTCTATCTGAATGAGCAGTTCCACACCTTTACACCATTATACAATTATCTGAAGCCATATTCTGAATCTTTACAAAAACAATTTTATGACAAGTATGGCGGCGAAGATGAATTTGCCTTTCAAACCGCATCTCCTGTTCTGGGAAGTCTGAATTCAGGAATGCAATTGTATAGAATAAAATACGAAAAGCCAGACTTGTTTAAAGAAATAAAATATGCATTGCATCTTCCTCAATATTTAAGTTTTCTTATCTCCGGAAATATTTGCAGCGATATTACCAGTATCGGATGCCACACGAATCTTTGGGATTTTCAAAAAAATGAATACCATTCCTGGGTACAACAGGAAGGTGTACTCGAAAAGCTGGCCCCCATTCTTTCGTGTACTGAAGTGGTTCCCGCTTCTTTATCGGGGAATAATTATTCCGTTGGCATCGGCCTACACGATAGTTCCGCGGCGCTTATTCCTTATCTTATGAATTTTAAAGAACCATTCATTTTAATATCTACCGGCACCTGGTGCATTTCTTTAAACCCTTTTAACCATGCGCCTCTCACAAAAAAAGAACTTAAAAATGATTGCCTGTGTTATATGTCTTACGATGCCAAACCGGTGAAAGCTTCCAGGTTATTTGCAGGAAATGAACACGAAATACAGGTAAAAAGAATAAGTGAATATTTTAATCAGAATGCTGCCAGGTATCGCCAGATGGATTTTAACCCTGTAACAATTACCTCGCTGGAAAATAAAAACGGATCGCTTGAGCAATTAATTGAGAAAACAAAAATTCAGAATAAAGGTCTGTTTACTACCCGGGATTTATCTTCTTTTAAAAATGACGAAGAAGCCTATCACCAGTTGATTCTTGATATTGTTGCTCAGCAATATTTGTCCACTCAATTTGTTTTAAAGGGAACCAACGTGAAGCGCATCTTCGTTGACGGAGGTTTTAGTAACAATGCTATTTATATGAACTTGCTGGCATCCGCCTTTCCCGGAATGGAAGTATTTGCCGCTTCGATGGCACAGGCAACAGCAGTGGGTGCAGCACTTTGCATTCATGATTCATGGAATAAGAAGGATATCCCTCACGATATTATTGAACTAAAGTATTTTTCAGCCGGTCATCAATATCCACTTTCATAAAAGAAAGCAAATCATACTATGTCAAATATAATTAATCTAAAAAATTTAATAATATCGTTATTGTTATTGAATAAGTTTGCAATGCTACCATTCAGGAATTTTAAAAACTATTATCATGAAATTAGAATATAACCCGAGATACCCTTCAGTAGAAGATCTCAGAAACAAAGCAAAAAAAAGAATTCCGGGATTTGCATTTGACTATCTTGACGGAGGTTGTAATGAGGAAATAAATCTTCACAAAAACACCTCGGAAATTCGTGAAGTAGAACTTCTTCCTCAGTATCTTAAAAAACATGCCGGCTCCGATATGAAGACAGAACTTTTTGGGCATGTGTACGATGCGCCTTTTGGTATAGCGCCCGTAGGCTTGCAGGGATTGATTTGGCCCAATTCTCCTGAAATACTTGCTAAGGCTGCTTTTAAGCACAATATTCCATTTACGTTAAGTACAGTAAGCACAAGCACGATTGAACGAATCAGCGAAATTACCGAGGGACAGGCATGGTTTCAATTGTATCATCCAGCAGAAAATACACTGAGAGATCAGATTATCAAGCGCGCGTCTGAACATTGTCCTGTTCTTGTAATTCTTAGTGATGTGCCCACATTTGGATACCGCAATAAAGAAATAAAAAATGGCCTGGCGATGCCTCCAAGAATGACCCTGCACAATGTGTTGCAGATTATGGGAAGGCCCAATTGGGCGCTTAGAACATTGATTCACGGGCAGCCATCTTTTAAGATAATGAAACCTTATATGCCTAAAGGAATGAACATGCACCATCTTGGTTTGTTTATGAATAAAACTTTCAACGGCAGATTGAATGAAGATAAAATATCGGCTATCCGTGATATGTGGAAGGGAAAATTAGTTTTGAAAGGAATTGTAAACGGGATAGATGTTGAAAAATGTATTCAACTGGGAATTGATGGAATCATCGTTTCTAATCACGGCGGAAGGCAATTGGATGCCGGCCAATCTACCATTCATTCACTCAAAAAGATTGTTGAAAAATATAATGATAAAATAAAAATAATGATGGATAGCGGCTTGCGTTCAGGGCCTGATATAGCAAGGACACTTGCTTCAGGAGCGGAGTTTACATTCCTGGGAAGAACATTTATGTATGGAGTAGCGGCACTAGGCAATGAAGGTGCTGATCACACTATCGTTATTTTAAAAAGGCAATTGCAACAGGTTATGGATCAGATTTGCTGTGAGAGAGTAAAGGATTTTCCATCTTTTCTGATAAATTGAATATCACTACAGCAGATAAAATATCAAGGCAATTCCCTTATAAATCCCACAAAAAAACCCAACTTCAAAAGCAGGGTTTATAGAAAAGTATCTTAAAATAATTTATTCAGCTACTACTTCAAAATCCACTTCTGTTTCGTGGCCTTTGCCAAAATCAATCTTAGCTTTATAGCTTCCCAATTCTTTGACATCATCAATAATTGCTATTTTACGACGATCAATTTGGTAGCCTTTTTGTTCGCGAATTGCTCTGGCTATCTGAACAGAAGTAACACTTCCGAAAATCTTTCCGCTGGTGCCGGTCTTGGCGCCTATCTTTAACGGAGATTCCTGCAATACGCTTATAACACTATTGATTTCCGCTAAAAGCTTTTCCTCTTTCTTGGCCAATTGCTTTTTTCGTTCTTCTAATTGTTTTAAATTAGATGAGCTTGCTTCCACTGCGAATTTGTGTGGAATCAAATAATTGCGCCCATAACCATCTTTTACGGTTACCAATTCGTGCGCACCGCCTAAATTGTTTACATCTTGTATTAATATTACCTGCATTTTGTTTTGCATTTTTACCCAATCCTGTTCCGATTATCATCGGGATTCAGAACTTTCTCCGCCTTAGGCGGATTAGGGTGGTGAAAATTTTTATTTCATTAAATCTGTTACGTAAGGAAGAATCGCCATTTGACGGGCTTTCTTTATTGCTGCACTTACCTTCCGCTGGTATTTTAAAGAATTACCGGTAATGCGGCGGGGCAGTAATTTACCTTGTTCATTCAGAAATTTTTTTAAAAAGTCGCCATCTTTATAATCAATATATTTGATGCCCATCTTTTTAAACCGGCAATATTTCTTTGGCCTCTTTTCGGCTTTAATTGCCGTTAGATATTTAATTTCATTTGGTTTAGCCATGGGTTACCTCCGCTTTTTCAGTTTCTGAAGATACACCTCTTTTTCTTTTAGAATTGTACTCGACGGCGTATTTATCGAGTGCAGTTATCAGATGGCGAAGTACTGATTCATCGCGAAGAAGCTGTGTTTTCAGCTTCTCATTGAAGTCGGATGGCGCCGTATATTCCAGAACCCAGTATAAACCGGTTGTTTTTTTCTGGATTGCATACGCCAGTGATTTTAGTCCCCAGGCATTTTCGTGTACTACCTCTCCTCCGTTTTCAGCAACTAACGAAGTAAACTTTTTCTGAGCGGCTTTATATTCCTCTTCAGAAAGTACAGGGGTAAAAATCACCATCAATTCGTAATTGGGCATTAATCGTGTTTTTAGCTGTTTTTCAACAACGGGTGAATAAAATTTTTATTTGGGCGGCAAAGGTAAGGGATTTTATGTTTTTGGAAAAGAAAATATAGGATAGCTTTTCAATCATAAATATCTCTCCAATTACTGCCTTTATTGAATACTGCAAATTGAAATTGACAGTAAGCAAACATAGCTATCCGGCAGGCAAACAAATATTGCAGATTTCTAATTTCTTTGAAGCCAATTCGATAAAAATCAAAAAGCGCAGAATACAATCCTACTGTCCGGTAGGCAGGCAAATATTATAATTCTTATTTGTAAAAGAAAGCAATATTTTGCTTTCCAGGCAGGGTTGGTTATATAAAAAACCCGTCAAAATAATTAAGACGGGCAAATAATATATAGCAATTCTTGAATCTTATTTTTCCAGAGACAGAGCCGTTCTTGTCAATTTACTTTTTAAGTTAGCAGCTTTATTCTTGTGTATAATACCTCTTTTGGCTAATTTATCAATCTTCGAAGACAATGAAGGTAAATTTTCCAAAGCCCCGGCTTTTGTGTCCAATAATTTAAAATCACGTATCGCATTACGGGTTGTTTTACCCTGATAACGGTTTCTTTCATTACGGGAAGTAGATTTACGTACGTCTTTCTTTGTTGCTGAATGATTTGCCATTAAATAAATTTTTTGGGCTGCAAAGATAATAATATTTATGAAGAAAAAATATCTGTTTTTAAAATTTATTTACTACGATTTAAGGCGCCAATTAGCTGATTGAATAATCACCCATTTAACTTATCAATAACTCTCTCAACTTATGAAATCGTATTTTTGCAACTTAATTATTACAACGCAATATGGAACTCTATGCTGAATCTTTAACCCAATATAAAAGGCTGAAAACCCTCGAGGTAAAGGTGGGCGACCTGTTAATTGGAAATTTCAATCCAATCAGGATACAAACAATGACAACTACAGATACCATGGATACTATGGGAACCGTAGAACAAAGTATCCGTTGCATTGAAGCAGGCGCTGAGTTGGTGCGAATTACAGCGCCATCTAAAAAAGATGCGGAAAATTTATTGAATATTAAAAACGAATTGCATAAACGCGGCTACACTACTCCGTTAGTAGCCGATATCCATTTTACACCTAACGCTGCTGAAATAGCCGCACGCATTGTAGAAAAAGTAAGAGTGAATCCTGGAAATTATGTGGATAAGAAAAAATTTGAACTAATCGAATATTCCGATGCAGATTATAAAGAAGAAATTGAAAGGATCAGGAACCGTTTTACGCCTTTGGTAAAAATTTGTAAAGAATATGGAACTGCGATGCGCATTGGAACCAACCATGGATCATTGAGTGATAGAATTATGAGCCGTTATGGAGATACACCGATCGGAATGGTAGAAAGTGCGATGGAATTTTTGCGAATTGCAGAGAGTGAAAATTATTACAGCATTGTACTCAGCATGAAAAGTAGTAATCCGCAGGTGATGGTACAGGCTTACCGGCTTTTGATAGAAAATATGCAAAACGAATTAGGTCATTGTTATCCGTTACATCTTGGCGTAACAGAAGCGGGCGATGGAGAAGATGGAAGAAT
>DASSHD010000477.1:0-4589 GCA_035693085.1 Hanamia sp.
CCAATTTATAATATGCCCACTTGTGCCGTATTTGCATTAAAAATAAAAGCCAAACATTGGAAAGAATTTAGCGAAGCCGAAAAAGAATTTTTGTTTTTTGATTATCCCAAAAATGTAGAATAGAAGATTTTATCCCCGGACATCCAGCGCGTCCCTTAATCCATTTCCCAGGAGATTAAATGCCAGTACCAAAATCATAATAGCGACACCCGGAGCGAGCGCAAGCGCAGGATTATGAGTGATAATAAAATTATAATTTTCTTTTAGCATTAATCCCCAACTTGGAGTAGGTGGCTGAATTCCCACACCGAGAAAACTTAAACCCGCTTCAATAATAATAGCGCTCGCAAAATTAGCAGCAGCAATTACAATCACCGGCCCCAGCACATTAGGAAGAATGTGACGGATAATAATTCGTAAATTTTTTAGTCCCAAAGCTTTTGCCGCCTGTATGTATTCCAATTCCCGCAACGCAAAAACCTGCCCGCGCACTACGCGTGCTACACTCACCCACATCGTTAATCCAACAGCGATAAATATTTGCCAGAAACCTTTTCCAAGAGTAAGTGTGATTCCAAAAACTAATAGTAATGTGGGCATACTCCATATTACGTTGATGAACCACATAATGATATTGTCCGTTCTGCCGCCATAATATCCTGCAGTGGCTCCCAAAAAAATTCCGATGGAAAGAGAAATGAGTACTGTTATCAACCCAACGGCAAGGCTTACACGAACTCCTACCAAAAGGCGACTGAGAATGTCCCTGCCAAAAGTATCGGTACCAAGCCAGAATGTTTTTGATTCAATATAATCTTTATCAGCCAGTTCATTTTTTGCATACACTCTTTTTTCCTGCATGCCTTCATCAATAAATTTTTCCACATAAACTGAATCACCTTTTTCCTGATAACTATTTATCGGCACGTATAAATATTTGTCTTCCGCACCGAATAATAGACGTTTAAAAAAACCAGTATTGGTAATACGTTTTTCTTTTTTTACCCTGATAAATAATTGAGAGAAGCCGGGTTTTTGTGCCATTATTTCCACTATCTCCCTATCTGCATTGGGCGTAGAGTCTGTGCCAAGATAGTACGCGAAAATTCCAACAAGTACAGCAACGCAGATAACAATTAATCCCACCATTGCACCTTTATTTTTTTTAAGCCGCCTCCAGGCATTTTGAGAAAAAGAAAAGGATTGCTGCATTGGAATGAAAAAGAAAATTTTGAGTGAAAATAGGAATTGTTGAGGGTTAATAGATTGAATTAAGAAAAACGAAAAGATTTTTATAAAAAACTGGGTAATTCATAAATAATGATAAACCAAAAACTAAGATACTTCTATTAACTCATAAATTTTAGCTGAAATGATTTTTAGCAACCCGGTATTCACTTTACTAATTTTAGATAAGACAAGACTATGGTGTACTGTAAATATTTTGTGTAGCCGGATATAACTTTTTAGGGGTAAAGGCCTTAAACAATCCTTATCATTTATATCAACAGAAAGGCCATCTTTGTTGAGTTTGGAAGTAATTTGTACAATCAAACAATCTTCTGAGTTTTCAAGTTTATTGTTAGATATTCTTAAAGCAGGTCGCTTTTTAAATTCGGAACCATCAGTAAAAGGAAATTTCACAACAATTATGTCGCCTTGATCATACATAGTTATAATAAATTGTCCCAACGATTATCTTCCTCGGAGAGCCAATCTTCGGCTAATGATTTTTCGCTGATTGAAAAGTCTTTGAACTTTTTATCCTTTGAATATTTTTCATAAATATTATCTTCTTCTGATTCTTTGTGATGTTTTAATTCTTCTTTTTTTATGGATTTTAAAGTTTGTTCCATTATAAAAAATCGTTCATCTAAGGGAAGGCCCTCTATTTCCTGAATTATTGTTTTTTTTGCATTTTATTAAATATTAAAAATACCTGAAGTAATCACAATAAATACTTTCTATCTCATTATTTCTTTATCATGTAAATATAATTCAATATTTAAACAAGACAAATTCTATTCACTTCACCTTCCTCCCCTTCCAGTTATAACTTCCAAATTCCCGCCGTGTGTGGTGTCCCACTACCCACAATCAGACAGTTCATGCGACAATTCGGGACGCACCTCAGAATTTCCTTGAATTACAGTTAACTAAAAATTGCTTACTTTAGAGTCATGAATATTCCCGATTTAATCATATCAAATCCTGAAATACTTGGCGGCCAACCGGTTTTTAAGGGAACAAGGGTTCCCGTTTCTAATCTTATCGAATATATTGAATCAGGATTTACAGTAAATGATTTTCTGGAAGGATTTCCAACAGTAAAAAAAAGCCAGGTTAAACAGGTTTTAAATTTATTATCAAAACATATTCTGCAAGTTGCAAAAGCTCAAAATACTACTCGACGAACACTTAGACGTAAGACTAAAACTGTTGTTTGATGCTCAATTGGAAGTTTTTACAATAAAAGATAAAAAGTGGCAAGGCACCCTCAATGGGGATTTATTACAGTTAATCGTGAAAGACAGAATTGAAGTTTTTATAACCAACGATAAAAGTTTACGGTATCAACAAAAACTCAATAAGCTGGATTTAATAATTATTGAACTTAATACCAAGGGAAATCAATATTTTATTACGGAACCAGTGATTATTGAAATCAGTAAATTCCTCCTTTCAAATAAATTTCGACAGCAATTAAAGAAAAGAAAAAAAACCTTTTATTTTATATAGTGTGGAGTGAAGATGCTGATAGTTAAATTTTTAATTTAATTGATAAATATTCAATTACTATTTTTCTCAAGAGCCGGCCTCTATAGATGAATTCTTAGTTAACCTTCCTTCCCTTCCAACGATAACTTCCAAATTTCCCCAGCCAACCAGCAACCAAAGTATATAAAATATGAAACGGTTGTGCAGGTACGAACCACCAAAGCAATTTTTCTTTTCTAAAAAATTTCGCAACAGGATATAGAAAAAATAATTCTACCGAAATTTTTATTCCAATTGCAATCAAAAGAAGATAAAATGATTTGTGGTAAAAGAAAGAAGAAATACCCAAAATAAAAATCCACGCATTTAAAAGATAGACAAGCGAGAGAACAGCCATTATTTTTTTATCCGTGTATTTATCAGCTTTGCTGGCCCAGCGGATTCTTTGATTCAAAAAATCTTTTAAAGTTGATGCAGATTTTGTTTCCACAATTACGTCCGCGGATTTTAGGAACACAACTCTATCCGGATACACCTTTTGAATTTTATCCATTAACAGCATATCATCGCCACTCGCTATTTCGTCTATCCCTTCGAAACCGCCAACTTCATAAAACACTTTTTTTTCGTAAGCCAAATTAGCACCATTGCACATGCTGTGAAATTTTTTGGAGACAGAAGCGCCGGTAATTCCCTGTAAAGTCGTAAAGTCGAGAGATTGAAAAATTTTCAGAAACCTCACCCCTAACCCCTCTCCAAAAGGAGAGGGGAAAGTAACCGGTAAAGCAACAAATACCGGAGATTTCTCTTTATAAAAAACGACCAGTGTTTCAATCCATTTTTCGGGCGCTATGCAATCCGCATCTGTAGTTACTATTAATTCGCCTTTGGCAAATTGTAATGCAGTCTCAATAGATTTTTTTTTATAAGAATTTATTTTTTTATTATCTAAAAAATCGGAAAGATTGATAACACGAATATTTTCTTTTTGAAAAGAATTAATGATAGAAACTGTTTCATCTGTTGAATGGTCGTCTGTAACAATTACTTCCCATTTATTTTGCGGGTAGGTTTGATTGATGATAGATTGAATGCAACTACCAATATTTTGTTCTTCATTTCTTGCTGCAATAATCATGGAAACATAAGGCAATTCGTTTTCCGAAATTTTTTTTGACGGAATAAAATTTGGAATAGCTAACCAACTTTTTCTATAATAGAGAATCAGGATCGAATAAGACAATAATAAAAGAATGGTGATTAATATAAAAATCATGAAAAAAGTTAAGACATGCAGATATACAATTAAATAACAATTATCCCACAAAAATAATTTTTTGATATCAAAAGTAAGTATTAGATTTGTAGTTGCATAAACAACTATATGCTAAACAACCAATTTAAAAGAGGCGAACTTTATAGTTTCATTACAGGCAAAGCTTCTACGGCTATTGCAAGACGATTGCAGAAAAACTTTAAAGAATCGGCGATAGATATTACGATTGAACAGTGGAGTGTATTGTATCATTTGTGGAAAGAAGAAGGTCAAAGTCAGCAACAATTGTGCGAGGCTACTTTTCGTGATAAACCAAGCATCACAAGGCTAGTAGATAATTTAGAAAAATCGAAGCTGGTAAAAAGAGTAGCTTCAAAAAATGACCGTAGAAGCAATCTTATTTTTCTTACCAAAGAAGGAAAAATTCTGGAGCAAGAAACAATGGAAGTAGCCAACAGAACGTTGAATGAAGCGCTCGAAGGAGTTACCAACGGGCAAATTGAAATTGCAAAAGAAGTTTTGCAAATGGTGTATGATAACCTGGCTAAGTAGGGACAGGTCGAGACCTGTCCAGGTAGTTATTTTAGACCTGTCA
>DASSHD010000478.1:0-6043 GCA_035693085.1 Hanamia sp.
ACAACTTATAATGCGCCTCTATTTACAAAATTTAGTATAGGATTTGTGTTTGCTTTATTATTAGGCTTAGGGGTTTTTGGTAAATTAGGTCAATATCCTTTACGATGGAGTGATGCGTTTGTATTTGACAATAATTTTAAAGCCAATCTTTCTCTAAATCCCGTACAAAGCTTTTTAAGTACTTTGAAATTTGCGAACTCGAATTATGATATTAAACTGGTAAAAAAATATTATCCTTTGATGGTTCAATATCTTAATGTTCCTGATCCGGATACTGCCACATTGAATTACCAAAGAATACATAAAGTTCCGGTACCATATAATCCTCCTAATGTAGTAGTAGTTATATGTGAAAGTTTTTCGGCTTATAAAAGCAGCATGTGGGGTAATCCGCTAAATGCCACTCCATATTTTAATGACTTATGTAATCATGGAATTTTCTTCGACAGATGTTTTACGCCTTCTTATGGTACTGCCCGCGGCGTTTGGGCGGTGGTAACAGGAATCCCCGATGTGGAATATCCTACAACATCCAGCCGCAATCCGGCTTATGTAGATCAACATTCAATTATTAATGATTATAAAGGTTATCAGAAATTTTATTTCATTGGCGGAAGTTCAAGCTGGGCCAATATCAGGGGATTGCTCACCAATAATCTTGATGGATTGCATCTTTATGAAGAAGGAGATTATAAATCGAAAGCAATAGATGTATGGGGCATCAGTGACAAGAATTTATTTTTAGAAGCCGATAAAGTTCTGAAAAAACAAACCCATCCTTTTTTCGCAGTAATACAAACAGCCGACAATCACCGGCCATACACCATTCCTGAAGAAGAGAGAAAAGAATTTGTGTTGAAAAATTATCCCCTGGATACTTTAAAAAAGTATGGCTTCCAAAGCAATGAAGAATTAAATGCATTCAGATATACGGATTTCAGTTTTGAAAAGTTTATTGAAACTGCTAAAAAAGAATCCTATTTTAAGAATACCATTTTTGTTTTTGTAGGCGATCATGGAATACGCGGAGATGCCGGCGATATGTTTCCAAAAGCATGGGAAATTGACGGATTAACCACACAAAATGTTCCGTTGCTTTTTTATTCACCTGCCTTGTTAACTCCGCAACGGATTCATAAAACCTGTTCACAGCTTGATCTGATACCTTCAGTTTCATCTTTAGCGCAGGTTTCATTCACCAATACTACATTAGGAAAAGATTTATTTGATACCGCGCAAAATAATGTCAGGTTTAAAAATTCAGCATTTTTATTTGATCCTGAAATAAAACAAATAGGGATAGTTACTGATGATTATGTTTACATACATAATCTTTTAAGCGGCACAGAAGATTTCCGTTCATCAAAAGATAATTTACCATTGCCGGAAACAGCAGAAATTACAGCAGACAAAAAATCATTACAAGACCTGACTCAAGCCTATTACGAAACAGCGAGATACATGCTGCTCAATAATAAAAAAGCAAATGAAGTAAAACCCTGAAGAAATTTAATTATCCAATTTTTCATGATCATTAAATCTAAAATTCCAAAAACAATTCCATTGACGATTCAATGGCTGTTGATGCTTTGGTTTATTTATATTATCATCTTTACCATACTCAGGATAGCAACTGTAGTCTTGTTTATTCCTGAAGGAACTTCGGTTTTATCTTTAGCTCCTTCATTCTGGCTTGGTTTCCGGTATGATGCCAAATGGATTTCTATCATTCTTTTGCCAATTGGTATATTATCTGTTTATGCAAAATTTTCTCCGTTTTATTCTGCGAGGAATAAAAAATTATGGTCTTATTATCTTGCAATAACTACGTTGTTTGTATTGTTTTTTTTTGGGGCTGATTTTGGAAATTTCAGTTACAATCATACCCGTCTTAATGCAAGCGCTTTAAATTTTGCAGAAGATCCTATAATCTCTTTCAAAATGCTTTGGCAAAGCTATCCGATGGTCTGGCTTATTACTGCATTGGTAGTGGCTGTGTTTTTAATGTCCCGACTTTTTAAAAGTACTCACGTACTTACCACAAAAAGGAATCTGCAGGAAATCACGATTTATAAAAAACGCTGGCATACGGGAGCTATTGTTTTTTTACTTTGGAGCCTTTTTGGAATTTTCTCTTTTGTGCCTTTAAAATGGAAGGACGCTTTTGAATTAAACGATAATTTTAAATCGTATGTGGCCTTAAATCCGTTACAAAATTTTTTCTCCACCTTACAGTTTAGAAAGCCCTCTTTTGACGATGAGAAAGCAAAAAGTTACTTCCCTCTCATTGCTGATTTTCTGCAACTTGACTCAAATAATATAACCAGCGAAGATTATTCAAGAGAAGTTTTACCCAATAGCCGATCCCTGGAAAGCAGGCCCAATATAGTGTTGATAATTTGCGAAAGTTTCAGTATGTACAAAAGCAGTATGAGCGGTAACCCATTAAATACTACTCCTTATTTTAAACAATTGTGCGATAGTGGTATATTCTTCGATCGATGCTTCACTCCAACTTTTGGCACAGCGCGTGGCGTATTTGCAATCGTAACCGGGATTCCGGATGTGCAACTTTCTGAATTTTCAACCCGCAATCCGGCAGCTATTCGTCAGCACACGATCATCAATTCATTTGAAGATTATAATAAATTTTATTTTCTGGGAGGGAATAGTGATTTTAATAATTTTGACGGCCTGGTAAAAAATATCAATGGTGTGGCTATTTACCAGGAAGGTTCTTTTAAATCCAAACCTCTGAACGTATGGGGCATCAGTGATAAAAATCTTTTCCTGGAGGCTGAAAACGTTTTTTCTCATCAGAAAAAGCCATTTTTTGCTATTGTTCAGACTGCAGATAATCACCGGCCATACAGTATTCCTGTCGAAGATTCCGATTTTGTACGAAGGCAAGTGAATGAAGACACACTTCATAAATATGGTTTTGAATCTCTTCAGGAATTTCAATCTTTTTGCTATACAGACTATTGCTTTAAAACATTGATAGAAAATGCAAAAAAACAACCCTGGTTCAATAATACAATTTTTGCTTTTGTTGGCGATCATGGTGTAGAGGGCGAAACCGCTGCTATGTACCCAGCTGCCTGGGATAAAGGAAGTCTCAGCGATGAGCATGTACCTTTATTATTTTATGCACCGCAATTATTGCCACCACAAAAGATACATGAAGTTGTTTCTCAAATTGATATCCTTCCTACTCTTGCCGGAATGCTTCATCAACCTTATACTAATACAACTCTGGGGCGGGATGCGTTAAATTCAAAAAATAAGACGGACGCAGCATTTATTATTCATCACGATGAAGGCAGCATCGGAGTAGTAACCAATAATTATTATTTTGTAAAAAACTTAAGGATTAGTAAAGAAAGACTAATGCCAATAACCTCCAATAATCTCAACTTAAGCTATAGAGAAAGAGATTCTGTAAAAAATAAACTATCGCAACTTACTTCTGCTATTTACGAAACGGCCAAATGGATGTTAGTGAATAATAAGGATAAATAGCCATTTTTTCTTCTAATATTAAGATCTACAGGCCAAACCTCACAGTACGAACTTATTTTCAAGATTTTCTTTTATACAAGAGATTAGGCAAAACTTGCTTGCTTAATATTAAAAGAAACTTAATAGGCATAAATATTATAATTATCAATTGTTTAAATTAAAATAATTCCCAGAAAAGGTTTGCTTTTCTGATAATAAAAGCCCCATAAAGGTTTTTCCTGATTTTTTGTAAACTGCCCACTTTAGTCTGAAAATTATTTGCTCATACTTAAAAAAATTATAAAGCTATACAATAGAAAAAAATGTATTTCGTTTTATTGAAAGATATCCAAAATCTGTAAAATCCGACATTTGAAAAACCTAATTTCCCTGGCAATATTGGTTCTTTGCATCCAATTCGCCGCAATCAGTTCTCCTCATACTTCGCCAGACGGTAATGATCCGGTGCAAATAAGATCGAATTTATATATAGTGTCTCCGGATGGCAGCACTGTTTTAATGGATGGGACTCTTACCCAGTATAGTTCAACATACAGTAATGCACTGGATGGTATGGATGCCAGAAAATTGAGTAATTCCTCAGAAAACTGGGGAATGTTGAGGGATAATAAAGTTTATGTGATTGAAAGAAGGCACACTATTGAAGGTAACGATTCTATATTTTTCAAAATGTGGAACATGAGGGTTATTACTTACCGTGTCGAATTTATTACAATGAATCTTAATTCGCCGGGAAGGCAGGGGATTTTAGAAGACAATTACCTGAAAACTTCCACTCACATTAACCTGAATGGTACTACTGATGTTGATTTTTCTGTAACAAGTGATCCTGCTTCCAAAGCTTCCGACAGGTTTAAAATTATATTTTCAGATGATGTACCGGAAGCAACACCGTTGCCACATTTTACGGCCATCGGTGCGTTTGAAGTCAATAACCAGGTAAATATAGACTGGAAAACAGAAAATCAAAATAAGCTGATGTACTTTGATATTGAGAGATCAAAAGACAAAATCAATTTTGTATTATTAAATAATATACAAGCGTATAATACCATTAACTCTTATCATTGGGTAGATGCAAACCCTGGAGGGGGAGATAATTATTACCGCATCCGCAGCGTTGCAAATGATGGAACCATGAGTTATAGTAATACAATTAAAACCACTAATGTAAATGTGAGAACAGGCTTTACTATTTATCCTAATCCGGCATCAACCAATAATTTTAACCTGCAAATAGTAAACCAACAGGCGGGTGCGTACGAAATTAAACTTGTGAATTCATTCGGGCAATTGTTTATGACAAAAATAATTCAATATGACGGTGGCTCAAGTATAGAAAAATTACAACCACTGCAAAATATTCCTCCTGGCGTTTATCATGTAGAGATAAAAACACCCGGGAATACAAGGAAGGTTATCAATGTTGTTTTCTAGGCTTGAGTGATGAAACATGTGTGGCCGAGAATCAGAAATGAAGTATAAGTTGTAAAATTTTAATTTTCAACTTAAAGTTGCATGAATTAAGCTGAAAGCCCTCATGGACAATGGTTAAGGACTGTTTCTAATATGAGGATTTAAACGAAGCACAACCCAGGCCGTAAAAAAAACTTCTAAAAAAATTTGGATTAACCAAAATCGTTTATAATTTTGTATTTCCAAAGCAAGCAACTACCTGCCGAGGATTACCCCCAATATTCTCAGAAAATCCTCAGAGTTAATATTCTAAAATTACCCAAATTACCCTTTCCGCATTCCTTTGTTTAAAGCCGTAGTCTTACAATCTTTTGTTTGCCGCTTTTACTTAACTCTAAACCTCAAGGAATGAAACAATTTACCACTCTTCTGATAGCTGCAATAAGTCTGTTCAGCTTTCAATTTTCATCAGCACAATCAGGAAACAATGGCCCCAATTTATTAGGCGCAAGGGGTACTTTCAGTGTTCCATTTATCACTGTAAATACTTCAGCAGATGCCTGCCTTCAATCAGGAAGTAATACTTACAATCCTTTTGGCAACGTAGGCAATAAACTGGAAGGCTGCTCAAGTCCCAGTGGAAATGTTTTCCCATGTTCCGATTATACTTATACTGCTGTTAGCAGAGGTATGGAACCTGAGTTTACTTATTCTATTTTAAAAGTGATGGGCGATAATAACGGTTCTAACTGTATCCACGACCCCATCTGGAAAGCATCTGACCATACTGGTGACGGCGGATATTTTATGGCAGTAAACAGTGCACCTGATATTACTAAATCGCCTATATTTTATCAGATAAAATCCATACCTGTATGCACTGGTTCTGTTTATGAATTTTCTGCCTGGGTTATCAATATGATGCCTTCGGGAGGATCGGGAGGAACCCCTGAAGCTGCCCCTCATATTTCATTCGTTGTGAATGGCAATGATACAATAGCAACTTCAGGATCTGTACCTTATGATCATCAGTGGCACAAAGTAGGTGGCCAATTTGTTGCTACTACCCCCACAGTTGATTTGAAAGTGGTAAATTCCACCTTTG
>DASSHD010000479.1:0-7426 GCA_035693085.1 Hanamia sp.
TTCAGAGTTTATAGTTCCACGAACATAGATAGGGTCTTCTAAAAATTGTCCGCGAATTTGATATACCAATTGTAAACGAAGGTCTTTGCTCGTTTGTATAATGTCTGATGTTTTAAGTTGCTCAATTATTCCAATAATTCTTAGGCGAATTTTTACAGATTCTTCATCGTTTTTGTCGTCTGTGTATTTTTTAACCAATGGTAAAATGTCAACACTCGAATAAGGTGCAGAATGTAAAAGTTCTTCCAGGTCAGTTAAAAAGTTTTCTAACATACAACAGTTATAAAAATTAAAAATAAGCGTCCACCAAAACAAGAATTTTCAAACAGCAGCAAGTGTCAAACGAAAGAGTTTTGTTAATGCTACAATTTTGAACCGTGACGTCGCGTATTGGTGACGCCCAACGTTTAAGGTTTGGCGATGGGCTGGAATTCAATGTACTTTTCGCCCAAACGTCAGCCGATTGAAAAGCCAGAGCCGAAGGTAAATACAAAAAGCTGATATTTGTTCGTCTGCTGTAATTACTGTTGATAGCGAATTAAGCATTGAGCATTGAACTTTGTTTTTAAATATTCTATATCTTTGAAAATCAAAAGATAATCCTCTCCTGAATTTTCTATCATTCAAACTGATCCTTCAATGAAATTTTTATTATTTTTAGTAATGTTCTTTTGCACTTTGTTTGCATCAGGACAAACAGACAATACGCCGAGGTGGCTTCGTGATCCTGCCATTTCTCCCGATGGGCAATGGATTGCTTTTGAATACAAAGGCGATATTTTTAAAGTGCCTTCTTCCGGAGGAGCAGCTACTGCTATTACTATTACACCTGATTATGAAAGCCATCCTGTTTGGAGCCACGATGGAAAGTATATTGCTTTTGCTTCTGACAGGTATGGAAATTTTGATGTGTATGTGATGCCTTCTGACGGCGGAAATGCTACAAGGCTCACCTGGAATTCTGCTTCGGATATCCCTTATGATTTTTCACCGGATGATCAGTCTGTTATTTTTGGAACAGGCCGAAATGATATCTACACTTCTGTACGTTTTCCCATACCCCGGCTTTTTATAAAACTTTATTGCGTTCCTGTAAAAGGTGGAAGATCGGTGATGATCAACTCCGCAGGGATGGAATATGCAACCTACAATAAAGATGGAAGCATGATTCTTTTCGAAGATAGAAAAGGTTATGAAAGCGATGAGCGTAAACATGAAAGAGCTTCTGTAACCCGTGATATCTGGACTTTTGATGTAGCCACAGGTAAATATTCAAAACTTACCAACTTTCAGGGTAATGACCTGGAGCCGGTTTGGGGTGATGGAAACAATTATTATTATCTGAGCGAACGAAACGATAATGATCTCAATGTATATCAGTCATCCATAAACGATACCAGCGAACAAAAAGAATTGACTCATTTTAAAAGAAATCCTGTACGCGGACTTAGCCGCTCCACTACCGGCAAACTTTGTTTTACTCACGCAGGTGATATTTATACACTTATTCCCGGCCAACAACCTGAAAAAGTAAATATTGTTCTTCGCGCAGACTTTGCACAGCAGGCTTCAAAAACGCTTTCGGTAACTAATAAAGATATAAGTGAGATGGCGCTTTCGCCGGATGGTATGGAAGTTGCCTTTGTCTATCGCGGAGATATTTTTGTATCCTCTGCCGATGGAAATACCACTAAGCGATTAACGAATACTCCTTACCAGGAACGCATGATACAATTTAGTCCCGATGGACGTTCTATTATTTATTCGGTAGAAAAAGATACCTGGGATATAGATCAGTTGCACATTGCAAATAGTGATGAGCCCTACTTTTATGCAGCTACTATTATTGACAACACACCTGTTATAGCTACGCCTAAAGACGAATTTCAACCACTTTATTCACCCGATGGTAAAAAAATAGCTTATCTCGAAGAGCGCAATATTCTAAAGGTTTATGATACGGAAACTAAAAAAACGGTTACGGTAATTCCGGAAGGCGTCAATTATTCTTATGCAGATGGCGATGAATATTTTACATGGTCGCCGGATAGTAAATGGATCTTAGCTAATTCCCAGGAAGGCACTTTCAGCCGAAATGAAATTGACCTTGTTAAAGCGGATGGAAGCGGCGAGAGAAAAAATCTCACCGAAAGCGGCTTTCAGGATTATACACCCAAATGGGGAATGAACGGAAAAATGATGGCATGGATTTCTGACAGGGAAGGATTGAGTAATCCCAGCCGTGGAGGCCAGGGAGACGTTTATGCAATGTTCTTTGATAAGAAAGCTTATGATCGTTTCAATCTGAGCAAGGACGATTTTAATCTTTTAAAAAAGGAAGAAAAGAAAGACAGCCTGGAGAAAAAAAAGGAACTCGCAGAAAAGAAAGGAGAAAAGAATAAAGCGGATAAGGGAGAGATAAAAAATAAAGAAAAAAAGCCATTGGAACTGGACCTGAGCGATCTGGAAAACAGAACAAAAAGATTAACCATCAATTCATCATTGCTCAGTGATTTTATTCTTTCTAAAGATGGAGAAAAATTGTATTACCTCGCAAAGTATGAAAATGAATACAATCTGTGGCAAACTGAAACACGTACTCATGATACTAAAATACTGGCGCAACTGAAGGCAAAAGAAGGTGGATCGCTGGCCATAGATACAGCAGGTAAAACTATTTTTGTACTTGCAGGTGGTAAGATCAGTTCTATAAATATCAGCGGGAAAAATGACAAAGAAAATAATGCCACCGGCACTGTGAAGTCCCTGCCAATCAAAGCCAATTTTAACCTGGACCCCGAAGCAGAACGTAATTATATTTTTGAACACACCTGGCGGCAGGTTACTAAAAAACTTTTTGATCCAAAATTTCAGGGAGTTGACTGGTCCTATTATCACGATTTTTATAAACAGTTTCTTCCTTATGTAAATAACAATTATGATTTCAGGGATTTGCTGAGTGAAATGCTTGGAGAATTAAATGTTTCCCATACCGGAGCAAGGTATTATCCCACTCCTGATAATCCGGATGAAACCGCTTCTCTCGGTATGTTGTACGATGTGAAGGCCGGAGGAAATGGATTAAAAGTAGAAGAGATATTAACCGGCGGCCCGATGGATAACGGCAAAACAAAAGTGAAAGCAGGCGATATCCTTGAAAAAATTAATGGAACACAGATCACGGGCGATTTTGATTATGCTCAATTATTAAATCATGCGGCAGGAGTTTTTACCCGTCTTACATTCTCTGACCCTTCCTCAAAAAATACATGGGATGAAGTAATTAAACCTGTATTCCCTGGAGTAGAGCAGTCGCTTATGTATAACCGTTGGGTGCATACCATGCAGAAGATGACTGACAGCCTTTCCGGCGGGAAAGTTGGATACGTACATGTAAAGGCTATGAATGATCCGAGTTTCAGGGTAGTTATCAATAAAGTACTTGGGGAAAATTTTAATAAGAAAGCCCTGATAGTAGATACCCGCTTCAATGGAGGTGGATGGCTACACGACTACCTCGTCACTTTCCTGGATGGGAAATTATATATGCAGTTTGCGCCGCAGGGGAAGATAGTTCCCGGAGGGGAATCTATGGATAAATGGACCAAACCCAGTTGTGTGGTAATGAGCGAAAGCAACTACTCTGATGCATTTATGTTTCCTTACATCTATAAAGAATTAGGGATTGGGAAATTAATCGGCATGCCTGTGCCGGGCACGGGAACAGCCGTGTGGTGGGAAAGGCAGATTGATCCTACCATTGTTTTTGGAATTCCGATGATAGCTACCAAAGGCGTTAATGAAAACCATTTTACAGAGAATCATCAGTTGGAACCGGATATAAAAGTTGAAAATCCTTATAATAAAATATTGAAAGGCCAGGATCCTCAGATAGAAGCTGCCGTTAAGGAAATGCTGAAGTAATTGGAGGTTGAAAGTTGAAAGTTGAAAGTTGAAAGTTGAAAGTTGAAGGTTGAAGGTTGAAAGTTGGAGGTTGGAGGTTGAAGGTTGAAGGTTGAAGGTTGAAGGTTGAAGGTTGAGCGGTCGGTACCGCAGGTCAGGCCGCGGGTAAAAAATAAAGGAAAAAAATATTCAATGTTCAATGCTCAATAATCAATGTTCAAGTAAAAAAAAGTGATTAGATAGTAAACGAAGAATAAAGTAATAGTTCTATTTAATATTAAAAGCCCTGAAAGCCTGCCCGGATGAACTACAGACGGGGGCGATATATATTAGCGTTGGGCAACGCCCAATGAAATAGGAAAGAGATGTTTATAGAAGAATTCAGCGCCAATGATTAACGTAGCGGTCGGCACTGCAGGTCAGCCGCGGGTAAGAAATAAAGGAAAAAATAATCAATGTTCAATAATCAATGCTCAATAATCAAGTAAAAAAAGTGATCAGATAGTAAACGAAGAATAAAGTAATATTTCTATTTAATAATTTCTATTTAATATTAAAAGCCCTGAAAGCCTGCCCGGATGAACTACAGACGGGGGAGATATATATTAACGTTGGGCAATGAAATAGGAAAGAGATGTTTATAGAAGAATTCAGCGCCAATGATTGACGTATCGGCCGGCAACCAGTAAACGAAGAATAAAGTAATATTTCTATTTAAAAGGAGACTTATAACCGCAGTCTGATTCATACCGACTGCTTAATAAAACCAGATTAATCATTTATCAAATAAATTTTTTCATGCAAAAATTCGCAAACAAATTACTTCTTTACATCGTATCCTTATTTTTTTTATCATCAGTTTATTCGCAGAGCAATGGTTGGGCAACTACAAAACAGGAATTGCAGGATCATTGGCAAATACAATCTTCTGAAAAGGTAAATGCAAATGATGAAACAATTTCTACCTCCAATTTCAAACCTCAAAACTGGTACGAGGCCAAAGTTCCCAGCAGTACGTTAGGCTCTCTTGTTGATGCCGGTGTTTTTAAAAATGTATTTTATAACAGGAATCTTGAAAATATTCCCACAAGCATTTTTGATGTTCCGTGGTGGTATCGCAAAACATTTAATATTGATAAAATAAACCCCGGCGAGGTTTATCGTTTGCGTTTTAATGGAATCAGTTATCGTGCAGATATCTGGCTGAATGGGACAAAGATTGCCTCAGCCGATACCATAGAAGGAAGTTTTCGTCAGTTTATATTTGATGTAACTCCATTTATAAAGAAGGGTGAAAATGTGCTCGCACTAAAAGTTACAAGGCCGAAAGAGGAAGAGTTGAATATCGGATTTGTGGATTGGAATCCTGAACCGGCTGACAATAATATGGGAATTTGGCGCGATGTGGAATTACTTTCTTCCGGCCCTGTGGCTATCGCGGAGCCGTTTGTAATTACAGATGTAGATACAGCAACCCGCGACCATGCTGCAATTACTTTAAAAATAAAGTTGCATAATTATTCTGATAAAGAAATTGATGGAATAGTAAATGCCAACATTGAAAAAGATATTCATATTTCCAAACCGGTAAAACTGGAAGCGGGTGAAACAAAAGAAGTCATCCTGGATTCAGCAGATTATCCTGCGTTAAAAATAGATCATCCCAGGCTTTGGTGGACTCATGACTTAGGAAAGCCCAATCTTTATTCTCTTGAAATAAATTATGTTACTAACAATCAAACTTCTGATGTTAGAAAAATGAAATTCGGTATCCGAACTATTAATGGGTACTGGACCGGAGAAGGTTTCAGAGGTTATCGGCTGAATGGAAAAAATATTTTGATAAAGGGTGGTGGATGGACGGATCCGATGTTGTTAAATGCCACACCGGATTATGAGCGTGCCGGAATTGAGTACGCAGTTCATACAGGCCTGAATGCAATCCGTATGGAAGGTTTTTGGGGGCACAACCAACATCTCTATGATCTTTGTGATGAGAAAGGAATATTATTAATGGTGGGTTTCAGTTGCCAATGGGAATGGAAGGAATATTTTGGGGGAAATTATGAAGATACAAATGGTTCAATCAGAACTGTCAAACAAATTGATATTGCAGCAAAATCATGGCACGATCAGATCGTTTGGTTGAGAAACCATCCAAGTATTTGCGTTTGGCTTTATGGCAGTGATAAATGGCCGAGGCCTGAGCTGGAACAAAAATATCTCGACATTTTAAAAGCCGATGATCCAACTCGGCCTTATATACAATCCGCGGGCCAATGGGTGAGCGAAATAACCGGCCCAACAGGAGTGAAGATGCGCGGGCCTTATGATTATGTACCACCGGATTACTGGTATATTGATAAATTTCATGGCGGCGCTTTCGGTTTTAATACAGAGACCGGCCCGGGACCAGAGATACCTGTACTCGAAAGTTTACAGAAGATGATTCCTAAAGATTCTCTGTGGCCAATTGGAAGTTCATGGTTATATCATGCCGCAAGAGTAACGTTCCATAATCTGACTGCGTATAATTATGCAATGAATCAAAGATTGGGTCACGCGACTGATTTAACGGATTATTTACGCAAAGCGCAATACCTTAACTATGAAGGAATGCGTGCCATGTTTGAAGCTTTTGAAGCGAACAAATTTAAAGCGACAGGAATTATACAATGGATGTTTAATGCTTCGTGGCCAAAGCTTTGGTGGCAGTTGTATGATTTTTACCTGATGCCCAACGGAGCCTTTTATGGAGCGCGTGATGCAAATCAACCTTTGCACATTTCATATAATTATGGAAAAAACGGAATAGACGTAATGAATAACACTTCCGAAAATTCGGATGGGCTCTCTGCACAAATTTCGGTGTATGATTTTAGTATGAACAAAGTATTGCAAAAAATAATTCCTGTAAATAATCTTAAACCACAGGAAGTACGGGATGTGTTTAAATTGCCAACAGAGATGGATGTAAGCAAAACATGGTTTCTGGATTTAAGGTTATTTGATAAACAAAATAATAAATTGAGTACCAATTTTTATGTGTTATCAACGCAGGGTGACAGCCTTGATGAAAAGAAAAGTACCTGGTATATAACACCGCAATCACAATTTGCTGATTTGACTATGTTGCAAAATCTTCCTGCAGTGAAGTTAACAACAAGTGAGACAGAAATGGTTAATGGTGACAGTACAATTGTAAATGTAAAAGTAAAGAATCCGACGTCACATCTTGCTTTTATGGTTTACTTAGATTTGAAAAAAGAAAAAAGTAATGAATCAGTTGTGCCGGTATTTTGGAAAGAAAATTATTTCAGTCTTTTGCCCGGTGAAGAAAGAACGGTTTCCGTTTGGTGCCATACTTCTGATCTGGACGGGCAAAAAACAAAAGTGGTTGTCGGGGGATGGAATGTGGAATGAATTGAAAGTTGAGAGTTGAAAGTTGAGCGGTCGGCACCGCAGGTAAGAAATAAAGGAAAAAATAATCAATGTTCAATATTCAGGTAAAAAAAGTGATCAG
>DASSHD010000480.1:0-5788 GCA_035693085.1 Hanamia sp.
AAGAGGAACCCGAAGAAGCAGTTCCTGAAAACCCAATGGAAAAAATGATGGGGGGCATCATGTTTGATAAGAAATTCATTGAACAACGAAAAGTATTCCTTTGGGGCGAAGTAAATGATAAAAGTGCCAAAGATATTACCAACAGGCTTTTGTATCTTGAAGCAAACGACCCCGGGAAAGAAATTACCTTCTATATCAACAGCCCGGGTGGTGGCATCACTAGCGGAATGGTGATATACGATACCATGCAAATGATTTCATCTCCGGTTAGTACAGTATGTATGGGAATGGCAGCCAGCATGGGAAGTATTTTATTGAGCGGCGGAGCCAAAGGGAAACGTTTTATCTTCCCTCACGGTGAAGTAATGATACACCAGCCGAGCGGCGGAGGGCAGGGTACCAGCGCCGACCTTGAAATTATCGCTATTCAAATATTAAAAGCAAAAGAGCTGGGAGCTAAAATACTTGCTGAGAATTGTGGGCAGAAGTATGAAAAGATAATGGAAGATTTTGACCGGGATTATTGGATGGATGCTGAAGAAAGCAAAAAATATGGTATTATTGACGGTATCTTAAAAAAATTATAGGAATAGGCATTTTAGACGAAACACTTTTAACTACATATTTAAAAAGGATTCGTAAAATTATTATAACCTGTCTGCCGATGAGGCAGGTTCCAAACTTTTTTATAAAATGAAGCATCGTTTTTACCTTTTTTGTTGTCTTTATTGTATATCGCTTTTATTTTAAGAAAAATCACTATACTTTAGAAGAAATATTTATCTGTAACAAATGGCTAAACAACAAACTTTACATTGCTCTTTTTGCGGCAGAAACCGTGATGAAGTAAAAATTCTGATTGCAGGGCAGGAAGGGCATATCTGTGAAAATTGCATCGAACATGCTCAGGAAATCATCGCTCAGGAAATTCTTCCTTCACTGGAAAATAATCTGCCTCATTCTAATTATAAACTTTCGGTAAAAAAGCCAATTGAATTAAAAAAATATTTAGATGAATACGTGATCGGACAGGACGATGCCAAAAAAATTCTTTCTGTAGCAGTTTATAATCATTATAAGCGTCTTAATCAAAAAATAGATAGTGATGTTGAAATTGAGAAGAGTAATATCATTATGGTGGGTGAAACTGGCACAGGCAAAACATTGTTGGCCAAAACGATTGCCCGCATTTTAAACGTTCCTTTTGCTATTGTAGATGCTACTGTATTTACAGAAGCCGGATATGTGGGAGAAGATGTGGAAAGTATTTTGAGCCGTTTGTTACAGGTTTGTAATTTTGATGTAAATGCCGCACAAAAAGGAATTGTTTACATTGATGAGATTGATAAGATCGCACGTAAAAGTGATAATCCAAGTATCACAAGAGATGTAAGCGGAGAAGGTGTTCAACAGGGTTTACTGAAATTACTGGAGGGTACCGAAGTTTTAGTACCACCACAAGGTGGACGCAAACATCCTGAACAAAAACTGATAAAAGTCAATACCAGCAATATTCTGTTTATCTGCGGTGGCGCTTTTGATGGCATTAACAGGATAATAGCACGCAGAATAAATACCAACGCTATTGGTTTCAATGTAAACAAGGACCTCCAGGAATATCAACGTAAGAATCTTTTGCAATTTGTAAACGCACAAGACATGAAATCTTTTGGACTTATTCCCGAATTATTGGGGAGGCTTCCTGTAGTAACTTATCTTAATCCCCTTGATGCTATTACCCTTAGGAATATTCTTACAGAGCCTAAGAATTCTTTAATCAAACAATACAAAAAATTATTTGAGATTGAAGGCATTGAACTTGTAATTGAAGACGATGTCTATGATTTTATGGTGGAAAAAGCAATGGAATATAAGCTGGGCGCGCGTGGTTTAAGAAGTATTTGTGAAAGTATATTAACTGATGCCATGTATGAACTACCTTCTCAAAAAGTAAAGACATTTACTGTTACTAAAGATTATGCACTACGTAAATTCAATATCAGTAAATTAAGCATGCTGAAAGTGGCATAATAAATAATTTCTTTAAACTTTGTATAATTTTAAAGCGCTTTGAATTTGGCGCTTTTTTAGTGAAGTATTTTTAAAGAGTTATTGTTGAATTTGAAAAGTAAAGATAAGAATTCTCTTTATTTGTCTGCTTACCTGGAGGTTGGTATTTTTACGTCAATTAGTTTGGGCATATATAAAACAAAAATACCCGAATAAGATTTTACAGAATTTATTGCTTTACTGTATTTCTCGTTTTTTAAAATAAATATCTCCTGTTTTTTATACAATTTCATCTCCGTTTCTATTTTTAATTATACTTTTACCGCGCTCAAAAAAAGAATCAAAAATTGTTTTGATTCTGATGATTAAAATTTTATTTCAAAATGGTTGATGTTATTCTTGGCCTCCAATGGGGAGATGAAGGGAAAGGAAAAATCGTAGATTATTTTGCTCCTGGTTATGAATTGATTGCCCGCTTTCAGGGTGGGCCAAATGCAGGCCATACACTTTATGTGGAGGGGAAAAAGATTGTGCTCCATCAGATCCCTTCAGGTATTTTTCGTGAAAATAAAATAAACCTGATTGGCAGTGGCGTAGTTCTTGATGCGGTGATTTTGAAAAAAGAATGTGAAGCGGTTGCTTCCTTCGGAATTGATTTCAGACAATTTCTATACATCAGCGAAAGAACACATTTAATTCTCCCGACCCATCGCGCTATTGACCGGGCAAGCGAAGCTGCAAAAGGCAGAGAAAAAATTGGTTCTACTTTGAAAGGAATCAGTCCCGCGTACATGGATAAAACAGGACGTAATGGGTTACGTGTGGGAGATATTCTTGGTAATGACTTTCAAAAAAAATATCAGCAACTAAAAAAGAAGCACCGGCAGATACTGGATAATTTTTCTTTTGAGGAAGATATTACCAATGTAGAAACAGAATTTTTTGAAGCTTTGGAATTTTTGAAAACATTAAAAATAGTAAACGGTGAATATTTTATAAATGATGCTATTACAAGTGGGAAAAGAATTCTTGCTGAGGGTGCTCAGGGTAGCATGCTTGATGTAGATTTTGGTACATTTCCTTATGTTACATCTTCAAATACAATCACAGCAGGTGTTTGCAGTGGTTTGGGAATTTCTCCGCAAAAAATAAAGGAAGTTATTGGTATCACCAAAGCTTATTGTACCAGAGTGGGTAGTGGCCCGTTTCCCACAGAGTTGCATGATGACATGGGTGACTTGATCAGAAAAAATGGCAATGAATTTGGCAGCACCACCGGAAGGCCCCGCAGGTGTGGGTGGATAGACCTGGTTGCGCTTAATTTTGCATGTATGATCAATGGAGTTACGCAATTAGTAATGACAAAAGCAGACGTTCTTGATAATATAGATATTCTTAAAGTATGTAATAAATATGAGATCAAAGGAAAAGAAACCATGCAGGTTCCTTTTCAAATGGAAGGGGAAAAATTAGAGCCGGTATATAAAGAGTTCGAAGGGTGGAAAACTGATATTTCCGGAATTAAAGATTTTAAAAATATTCCTGTACAGATGGATGCTTATATTAATTATATTGATTCTGCGCTGGGAGTACCGGTAAAATATATTTCAAACGGGCCAGGAACAGATCAGATTATTGTGGCATTATGATTGCAGAATAATCTATCATGAATATTTTTTTAAAAAAAGTATTGATTATTTTTGGATAATTAAAAATGAAATTGAAATTTTACAAAAAAATCCTTAGAAAAATATGAAAGCAAAATCTGAAAAGGGAAAAGAATTTCCTTCAAAAAAATCCGGCAAAGGATCTCCTAAAGCTTCATCCAAAAAACATTCAGAAGATTTTGATGATGAGGATGAAGATTTTGATGATGAGGTGCCTGTAAAAAAAGTGAAGAAGTCAGCAGCCTCCAGAAAACAAAGGGATGATGACGAAGATGATGAAGAAATAGAAGATGATTGGGAAAAAAGTGAAGAAGATGATTATGATCCTGATTTTGAAGAATTTGATATTCCTAAATCTAAAGTAAAAAAATCTTCAAAGAAAGGAAAGGAAGATGATGATTTTGAGGTGGATGATGATTTCAAAAGTCTTGGTCTGTTTGATGAAGGGGGCGATTCTTTTGATGATGACGAAGATGATGATTTCTAAGAAAAACTTCCAAATGCGTCATCTGTTATTTTGAAAAGAAAATTTATTTCATATCCCATAACTGATTTTTCTCTTTTTAAAACACAATTGCTAAATTTCAGTAAGAGATTTGGCAATTTTTGTTTTCTGGATAATCAGAAATATGATTTTGACAGATCTTATGAATGTATAGCAGGTGTCGGTATTTCTAAATGCTTAACTGCGGGGAAAAGAAATAACCTGCTATCGCTTAATAATTTCATAAAAGAAAACAGAGATTGGATTTTTGGCCATGCTTCCTACGATATAAAAAATGAGATTGAAAATCTTTTTTCAAAAAATGCAGACGGAATAGAGTTTCCCGATTACCGGTTTTTTGTTCCGGAATTTGTATTTATCTTATCAAAAGATACCGTGGAGATTGGAATGAGTTCCAATGCTGATTCAAAAAAGATTTTTGAAGAAATAATTAACATTATTATTCCCGAAGAAATTAATTTTCCCAAACCTCAAATTCTATCCAGGTTTTCAAAAGATGAATATCTGGAAGTAGTAAAAAAACTCCAAAAACATATCTTGAGAGGCGATTGCTATGAAATGTGTTTTTGCCAGGAATTTTTTTCAGAGAATGTGCAAATTGATCCGGTAAAAGTTTTCAAAAAATTAAGCGATCTTTCTCCAAATCCTTTTTCAGCATTTTACAGATCAGGAGAAAAATATCTGATGTGTGCCAGCCCCGAAAGGTTTTTGAAGAAAACAAAAAATGTCATTATTTCTCAACCTATAAAAGGAACTTCCAGGCGTACTGCAAATACTTTTGAAAACGAAGCAGAAAAAAATCTATTATTCGTTGACGAAAAAGAGCGTGCCGAAAATATTATGATTGTGGACCTGGTTCGTAATGACCTGAGTAAAATTTGTACAGAAGGTTCTGTGTATGTAAAAGAATTTTTAAAAGTTTATTCATTTCCACAGGTACATCAAATGATCTCTACGATAACAGGTAAACTTCGTGAAAATATCTCTTTCGCAGAAATTTTATCTGCAACTTTTCCTATGGGATCTATGACGGGCGCTCCCAAAAAAAGAGCCATGGAACTAATAGAAGAATATGAAAAAACAAAAAGAGGATTATTTTCAGGCACTGTTGGGTATATGAATCCCGATGGTGATTTTGATTTTAATGTTGTGATAAGGAGTATTTTGTATAATGAAAAAAACAAGTACTTATCTATACAGGCCGGCTCGGCAATAACATGGAAAAGTATTCCGCAAAAAGAATATGATGAATGTAATATAAAAATTGAAGCGATGAAAATGGCATTAGGAGACATTTTAGAATAAATAGAAAACTCTCAAATTTGTTCCTGCCCGAATTGACTTGGTCAGGCGGGTGCTCACTGTTAAAAATCAGAAATTACCATAGACAGTTATTTCTTCAATCCTATCTCTGATTTTTCAAATTCTTTGAATTCATGTTTACACTTTCTAAAAGTTGATTGACACTCTCATTTAAAATTTCATATCTTTTTTCAAAAAAATCTTTCATTTTCTCTTTGGGCAATTGTAAATTATAAGTAGCGCCGGTGGCAAGTGTATTATCAAATCCTGGATTATAGTGATTAAAATACTGAATATCAATGGA
>DASSHD010000481.1:0-3441 GCA_035693085.1 Hanamia sp.
ACTACATGGGAACAGGCCGTTACAGCGTTTGATGCAGCTAAAGAATATGGCCGGAGTGTGATTGTTGAGAAATATATTACGGGGTTTGATTTCAGAATTTTGGTAATCAATTACAAATTTATTTGTGCTGCTTTGCGTACACCGGCATCTGTAACCGGCGATGGTAAAAATACAATTCAATACCTGATAGACGAAACCAATAAAGATCCACGTCGTGGATATGGACATGAAAAAGTATTGACTCAAATTACAATAGATCAGTTCACTCAAAAAATGCTGGATGAAAAAAATTATACTTTAAATACCATACCTGCAAAAGGGGAATTGGTTTTATTAAAACCTACTGCTAATCTTTCTACCGGCGGCACTTCCACCGATGTTACCGAAGAGGTACATCCTACCAATATTTTTATGTGTGAACGCATCGCAAAAATAATAGGCTTAGATATTTGCGGTATTGATATTATGGCTCATGATCTTCGTACTCCTGTCACAGAAAACGGAGGCGCTATACTGGAAGTGAATGCAGCGCCAGGTTTCAGGATGCACATTGAGCCATCGGAAGGTTTACCAAGAAATGTTGCAGAGCCTGTAGTGGATATGCTTTTTCCGAAAGGAAGTGAGGGGCGTATTCCTATCATTGCTATTACAGGCACTAACGGAAAAACAACCACAACCAGGTTGATAGCACATATTGCAAAAATTGCAGGAAAAAAAGTTGGCTATACTACCAGCGATGGTGTGTATATTCAAAATCAGTTAATGATGAAAGGAGATTGCACAGGGCCTGTGAGCGCGCAATTTGTATTGAAAGATCCTACTGTTGATTTTGCTGTATTAGAATGTGCGAGGGGAGGTATTTTAAAAAACGGGTTGGCATTTAATCATTGTGAAGTCGCGGTTGTTACAAATGTTGCAGCCGATCACATGGGCCTTGGCGGTATCAACACTTTAGAACAAATGGCTAAAGTAAAAGCGGTAGTGCCGGAAACTGTTTTCTCTCACGGTTATGCTGTTTTGAATGCTGATGATGATCTTGTCTATGCAATGAAAGATGATCTTAAATGTAATATTGCATTATTTAGTATGGATGAAAAAAATGAACGTATAAAAGAACATAGCAGAGAGGGTGGCATAAGTGCTGTATTTGAAAATAATAATATCACGATTTTAAAAGGCAACTGGAAGATAAGAGTAATGAATGTAAAAGATATTCCTATCACTTTCGAGGGGAAAGCGATTCATAATATCAATAATTGTTTGCCTGCTGTATTGGCTGCTTATTTATACAGGGATATAAATATTAATGACATCCGTTCGGCGCTTTCATCGTTTATGCCATCTTCTACTCAAACACCCGGGAGGCTTAATTTTTTTAACTTTAAAAATTTTACTTTCCTCGCAGATTTTGCGCACAATCCACATGGACTACAATTGTTGTGTGATTTTGTAAGCAAATTGGATTATCCAAAAAAGATAGGTGTGATAAGTGGTACGGGCGACAGAAGAGATGAAGATATTCGTGAACTTGGAGAAATCTCTGCCAGGTATTTTGATGAGATAATTATTCGGTGTGATAAAAATTTAAGAGGCAGGGAAGCCAGCGAAATTATTAGCCTTCTGCAGGAAGGAATACAAAGAACGAATCCCAAAATACCCACAATGGTAATTGCCAATGAAAATGAAGCGCTGGAATATATTTATGCTCATCCGCAACAAGGCGCATTATATACCATCATGTGCGATGTGGTAGCCGGTGCTTTAGATAAAATAAAAGAATTGAAAGAAAGAGAAGACCATGAAACGTGAAGGAAAGGAGATCGGCAGTAAACAAACAAATAATTGATACTTCCATTTAGTTCAGGATTCATTCCCAGAATTCGTGTCTCACGAATTACTTCCTCACCATCCTTTTCAAAATTGTATTAATGAAAAACATTCGTGAGATACGAATGAAGGAAAAGAAATTGGTTTTTATTTTCAATTTATCAAAAGGAATTTTTTCATGAATGAGAAGTAAACAAACAAATAACTGATATTTCTATTCAATTAATGTGATACCCGGAAATCATGTCTCGCGAATATTGGATGACAGTAAACAAACCTGCCTACCGATAGGTAGATAAATAAATGAAATTTCTATTCAGTTCCAGCCGATGCTACATCAATTCTTAAAAATCATTTGGAATTTTTTAATACTACCTTTACTTTTGCGCACCTTTGTCCCATAGTATAAGGGTAGTACAACAGATTTTGATTCTGTATGTCGAGGTTCGAATCCTCGTGGGACAACCAGCGAGGACAAATCGGTTTTTTGACTGGTTTGTCCTTTTTTATTTTCGCTGAAATCCTCTCCCAGCTTGTATATTAGCTCAACGGCTTCATTGAGCCGGGAGGTTCGATAACTCATTCCGTCAAAAGTCAATTTTTCGGGGTACATCGAACTTATTATTTCTCTTTTTCGCTTTGTATCAGCTTCTGCATATAGTGTATCAAGCCTCATGAGGCTGTTTAAAGCCCTATCCAGCAAGGGTGCAATACTTGTGGTGGCACGATTTAAATCTAAAGCTTTGCCCTCTAAATATGTTATTTTTTTTTCTGATTCAGCTTTTATTTCTTTGTAATCATTACCATCAAGGTCACCGGATAATAGTAGCTCCCTTGCTTTCGAAAGTCGGCTATTTAATTGCTCTAATTCCGTTTTGATATTCTTTATTTCATCTTTTTGATTTTTCATTTTTGCCAGATAAACCTCATTGATTACTATTTTAAATACTTCGGCCATACCGGGACGGGGAATATATTTTTTTAGTTCCCCGGCAAAAAGTTCATTTGCCTGTTGCGATTTAAATCGGGTGCCACAGGATGAAGAACAATGATAATAGTAATACAGGCCTCCATGACCTCTTGATGCACTTCCTGTTAAAAGTTTACCACACCTTGGACATTTAATATACCCTCTTAGTTGAAGTACTTCCAATGAATCTACTTTGGTGCGATAATTCTTTTTCTTTCCATCTAAGAAGTCCTGAACTTCATTAAATAAAGTTTCAGAAATAATAGCCTCATGTTGACCAGGTACATAAGTTTTATGCAATTCTCTATATCCACAAGTTAAAATTTTACCACAGTAAACTGGATTACGCAGCAAATTCCAAAAGCCAGATTTGCATACTTTAAAGCCTTTATTATTTACCTCCTTATATATTTGTTCTACCTGGTACTGACCCTTTGCAATTGTATGGAAAGCCCATTTCAAAATACTTGCACCAGGTTCTTTTGGTGCAATATATTTCTTGCCATCCTCGGTAATTTTATTTGTATAACCCAATGGCGCTTTCCCCATCCATCTTCCCTCCTTTCTTGCTTTCTTCATTCCGTACGTTACGTTTAGTGCCCTACGGTCATTTTCAACTTCAGGTGCAGCCAAATAAAACGCAA
>DASSHD010000482.1:0-9284 GCA_035693085.1 Hanamia sp.
AAAAGTTCATTGTTTATTCTATCGCTCAATAGAGTTTTTTCAGCCGGAACCACTGCTCAATAATATTACAAAAGCTCATTGTTATTCCTTCAGCCCCGCTTGCTGCAAACCGATGTAAGCTGCAGTTAAGGTCTAAAAGGCTTACCTTTTGGAAAACCATGATAATAGTTTACTTCTATCATAAAAGAGGTTGCTCCTTTTGAGGTCTTGAAGTTGTTTAGTCCAAGTGAACCTAAAAGTTTGTCGCCTTTGGTTAACACAATAGAATCCATAACAGAAAATTTTTGATAAATGTCGGTGTCATAGCTTGTTTGTAATGGTTCATAGGATACGGTGTAGATAAGTGCCTTGGCTTTGTCGGTCGTCTTAACTATTTTGTCTGGGTAGAAACTGTAATAACTTAGACTCTCGCCTGTTTTTACCGATGCATAAATTCTTTTTATAGAAGAATTATTTTTTGAAATTCTTTCTGTATAAAATTTGATGTTTCCATAATGTGTTTTACTCTTGTCTATAAGTCGAACTGTCGTTGAACAAGAGATTAAGGAAATAACTATTGTAAATAAAATAATACATCTTGATAGCTGTCGCATATTTGTTTCTATAAAGTTCAAATCGTAAAATTGAAATTTGTCGGGCTGTCGTTTTTGGAACAAATTTGTTGTCTGTTGTCAATAGAAATTAAATTGTCGTGTTGTGAGGTGTCGTTTTAATTGCAGCTTACATTTGTATTACCGAAAGTACGAACATACAAACACATTATCCAAAAGAAATTATTTTATTCATTACCAATGAATTATATCACTTTTGCGAAGTATATATTATAAGAATATATTTTTCGTAAATACAGCTTCTTATCATTATCAATTCTATAAAATAGAAATTCCTTTTATATATTGCTTTACTGCTATTCCTCAAAAAGATTTAATGCAATTCAAGTCAAAAAAAAATCTCCGCATTAACGGAGATTTTTTATAAAGAATCTGAGCTTTAAATTTATCTCAACGCTTCAATCTTTTTTACAAAATTAGATTTGGGCTGTGCGCCTACTAATTTGTCAACTACTTTACCGCCTTTTACAAATACAATGGCAGGGATGCTGGTAATTCCGTAATTAACACTTAACTGCGGGTTTTGATCCACATTTACTTTTCCTACATTTACCTTTCCATCATATTCTTTAGAAAGTTCTTCTACCACGGGGCCGATAGCGCGACAAGGGCCACACCATTCTGCCCAAAAGTCAATCATCGTTAGTTTGTCTGAATCCAGCACTTTTTCCTGGAAGTTTGAGTCCGTATATTCCTGGGCCATAATTAAATTTTTATTGTTTTAAAATTATTTTTGAGTTTATAGGATTGCAAAGTTACGGCCAATATTTTTTATATGTTGAATTGTCATATCCACATTATGTTAATTCTACCAGTACGTCCAATTCAGGCTTGCCTTGCAGATAGCTCGCCATTTCGTCATTCATCTCAAAGCCTTTTTCCATAGAATACATTCCGAATTTTAAATGGGAAACGGGGTCATTGATGCAAAATTTTAATATAGAATGCCCCGGATGTTGGTTTACATTCTCTCCTACAAATGATATCAACTCTTTAGAAACGGATTGGGGATGTAATTCTATCTGTAGTTTTTTAGTACCCGACTTCATGAGTGATTCTAAAAGATGTATGCTGCTCACTTTAAATTCATAAGCTGATGTTTTATATCGTTGAATAAAGGAGCCGGTGAGATAGATCACCATTCCGGGTTCGAGGTAATTATTAAATTTTACATAATCCTCGCTCCACAGCATCAATTCCATTTTGGAAGTATAATCTTCCAAAACTAAGACTCCGAACTTATTTCCCTTTTTAGAAACGCGGTGCTGGCCTTCGGTTACCAAACCGGCGATACGAAATGGCCTTCCGGGATTGGGTTGAAGATTTACCGCATCCCTGAATTCATTAAAATCAGCTATGGTATCAATTTTATAATGCCTTAGTTGAAATTTATAATTATCTAAAGGGTGGCCGCTCAGGTACATTCCGATAACTGCTTTTTCATTGTCTAATAAAGTAATTAGCGGCCAGGGTTCACAATCGGGAATTAGCGGTGGTATTACTTCCGCCATTTGCATATCGCCGAATAAAGTGTTCACGTTGTTGTGCAGTTGTGCCTGGTATTGGTTGCCGAATTTTATTATTTTTTCCAGCGAATTCAAATTTTCTCCTGGTATGGTAAAGAAAAACTGTGCCCGGTGAAAATTATTAAAACAGTCAAAAGCGCCTGCGTAGGCAAGACTTTCCAAAGATTTTTTATTTACCGTTCTTTGGTTCACTCTTTTTATCATATCAAAAACAGAAGCGAATGTTCCGTGTTTTTCTCTCTCTTCTATAATGTTTTCTATAGCTGCTTCGCCCACACCTTTCATACCGCTGAATCCAAAACGTATCTCACCTTTTTTATTGACTGCAAATCCTTTTTGCGATTCATTAATGTCTGGCCCCAAAACGGTCAACCCCATACTTTTGCATTCCTCCATGAAGAAGGTGATTTTTTCGATAGAGCCTGAATGGTTGAGAACAGCCGCCATATATTCGCTCGGATAATGTGCTTTCAGATAAGCGGTTTGATAGGCTACCAGGGCGTAACAGGTAGAGTGGGATTTATTAAAAGCATATTGTGCAAATGATTCCCAGTCTGTCCATATCTTTTCTAATTTACTTACCGGGTGATTGTTCTTTTTGGCGCCTTCAATAAACTGGGCTTTCATCTTATCAAGCACAGCTCTTTGTTTTTTTCCCATCGCCTTTCGAAGAATGTCGGCATCGCCTTTACTAAAACCGGCAAGTTTTTGCGAGAGCAGCATCACCTGCTCCTGATAGACTGTAATGCCATAAGTGTCTTTTAAAATTTCTTCCATCTCCGGCAGATCATAAACTATTTCCTGTCTTCCGTGTTTGCGTTCTATATAATTAGGAATATAAGCAATAGGGCCGGGGCGATACAAGGCATTCATAGCAATCAGGTCATCAAATTTATCGGGCTTTAAATCTCTTAAATGCTTTTGCATTCCGGGGCTTTCAAACTGGAACGTACCGTTGGTATCTCCGCGTTGAAAGAGTTTATAAGTTTCTTCATCATCAAGCGGTAAGGTATCTAGATCAATCTCTGTCCCATGATTTCTTTTGATAAGGGAAAGAGCGGTTTTTAAAATGCTCAATGTTCTCAATCCCAAAAAGTCCATTTTTAAAACACCCGCACTTTCAATATTACTGCCGTCAATTTGTGTAAGCCACAGTTCAGAATCTTTGGAAGTAGCCACAGGAATGAGTTCCATCAGGTCTTGAGGCGCAATGATGATCGCGGAAGCATGAATGCCGGTGTTACGCACAGAGCCTTCCAGTATTTCTGCCTCATGCAAAACTTTACTTCGTGTATCATCACCGTTATATATATCCCGGAGTTTTAAAATATTGCTGATATCATCCGGGCCTGTGCCATCTTCGGTTAAGGATTTAGGCCCCTTGACAGGCGCCTGTAATACTTTTCGTAGCGAAGTGCCCGGTTTATCAGGAACTAATTTTGCCATAGCATTACTATCTGACAAAGGAAGATCCATCACACGCGCCACGTCTTTGATGCTCATCTTCGCGGCCATAGTACCATAAGTAATGATCTGTGCCACCTGGTTTTTGCCATATTTGTCAACTACATAATCCAATACTTTCTGGCGCCCTTCATCATCAAAATCCGTATCTATATCCGGCATGGATTTACGGTCGGGATTTAAAAATCTTTCGAAAAGCAAATTGTATTTGATAGGATCAATATTCGTAATGCCAATGCAAAAAGCTACTACGGAGCCTGCGGCAGAGCCTCTTCCGGGGCCTACAAAAACTCCCATATTTTTTCCGGCGATAATAAAATCACTTACTATCAGAAAATATCCAGCAAACCCCATTGTTTTGATGGTAAATAATTCAAAGTTGATACGCTCTTCAATTTCTGGCGTGATGGTTTCGTATCTTTTTTTAGCGCCTTCCCATGTCAGATGCTCCAGGTAATCTTCCTGGTTTTTAAATTCCGGCGGAACCGGAAAGTGGGGTATCAGAATATCTCTTTTCAGATCAAGTACATCTATCTTATCAATTACTTCATTAGTGTTGTCTAAAGAATATGGCAGATCCTCAAATGCCGAAAGCATTTCGTTGGTATTTTTTAAATAAAACTGGTCGTTGGGAAATGCAAAACGTTTATTCTTTACCATCACATCGTCATCAGTAAATTCGCGCAAGGCAGGAGTGGACTGTCTTTCACCGGTATTGATGCAAAGTAAAATATCGTGTGCGTTAAAGTCCTTCTGATCTACATAGTGCGAATCATTGCTGGCAATTACTTTTACATCATATTTTTTAGCAAATTTTAATAATACTTTATTTACCTTATCCTGGTCAGGTATTCCGTGTCTTTGTAATTCTACATAATAATCTTTTTGAAAAATATTCAGCCACCATTTGAATTCATTTTCCGCTTCCGCTTCTCCTTTTTTTAAAATCGTTTGCGGCACCAAAGCGCCGAGGCAACAGGTAGTGGCAATTAATCCTTCGTGGTATTTATGAATTAGTTCTTTGTCAATGCGTGGATATTTTGAATATAATCCTTCTATATATCCAAGAGAAGTAAGCTTCGTAAGATTTTTGTAACCGGTATTATTTTTTGCCAGTAATATCTGGTGATGCCGCGGGTCTTTTTGTTCTTTGGTAAATTGCTTCTGATGCCTGTTTTCAGTAATATAAAATTCACAACCTACAATAGGTTTTACTTTTAATGAGCCATCAGGATTTTTGAAAGTATGCGCATGTTTTACAAATTCAAAAACGCCAAACATATTTCCATGATCGGATATGGCAAGAGCAGGCATTCCGTCGGCAATCGCTTTATTGTAAAGCGCTTTGATAGATGCAGCGCCATCTAACAGCGAAAATTGCGTGTGTACATGAAGGTGGGAAAATTTCATGAATTATTTTAAAAAAATATTAAAATGATACATGCAAATATCGCGTAAAACGTTGGGGCGATTTTCTTAAATTATCAACAGTAGTGGTAAAACTTTTTGCAGAGTATTTGTTAAAATATCATGCCTCCGATTTTTTTTTGCTGTTTTGGATTGTGAAACTTAACTTCGTCCGGCTCAGGAAAATAATTATTAATTTTCATCGTTTGTAGAAAAGTTGAGCCTTTTGTTCTTCATTGAAACAGACTGAAGAACAGTTGTTGCTTACTCTTTTTTATTAAATAATATTAACCCATTGAATATGAACAAACTGACTCTCACAAGTCTCTCTTTGCTCTTTATTTGCTTTGCTCAAATGGTAAATGCTCAATCCGGCATCAACAAGATAAGTGTTACTGATAATAGTCGCGAAAGTTCTTCCCCTGTTTTTATAAATGGTATATCTTTTACTCCCGATGGTATTCTAAAATCTTCGGAGAGCGGAGGCACTAAAAGTATAAAAACTGTTGCTGTACCTGTAGTTACAAAAGAACAAGTTGCTGCTGCCCCTGAGACTTCAGCCCCGGTTGCTAAAACTGAGGGATCCTCATCTATAGAAGATCTTTCTGATCTTCAGTACAAATATGCAATGATGATGGATGTAAATGTGGAATCTTTAAAAAATCTTTCTTTACTGGGATTTATTGATAAATGGTTTGGCACCCGCTACCGCCTTGGCGGAACTACTAAAAGAGGAATTGATTGTAGCGCTTTAACCAGTGCACTTTTGTTAGCAGTGTACGGATTCAATGTTCCCAGAACTGCGAAAGAGCAATATGATGCCACTGAACATATAGATAAAGATGAGTTACAGGAAGGTGATCTTGTTTTTTTCAATACCCGCGGCGGGGTATCACATGTAGGGGTGTATCTGGATAACGATTATTTTTTCCAGGCATCATCTCACGGAGTTACCATCAGCAGCCTTGACGATCATTATTATTCAAAAAGATTTATTTGCGGCGGAAGAGTCATTGATGCTTCTGTTAGTATTTCAAAATAGAATTATTTCATAATAATTTATAAAAAGGAAACCGAAAACGGTTTCCTTTTTTGATGTCCTTAAAAGAGATCATTTATGATCTTGCCTTCTTTTCTGGCGTTTAAAAGCAAACATCTAAAATATTTTTTCGATAATATTTTTTAGATATTCTTAAAGTAAATTCTGCAAAGTTTCCTCATCCGACAAAGAAATACGTCAACTTTATCTGTAGCATTTTTATATAATCCTGATAACTGTCCTTCTTACGGAACGAAATCCAAAATTTATAAATCATTGCTACCCATCCCGATAACCATCGGGATTCCTATGGAACAGGGGAAATGATTTTCACAGCACATCAAAATATTAATTAACCAAGAAATATGAACCTGATCTTACAATTTTCTATTTTTACAAAATTTTCAGATACATTACCTTCAACAAAAACATCTTAGTTTATGTTTATCAAAACATTCAGAATGTTGTTAGTATTCATTTTTGAATTCTTAATTTTCCCCGGAAAAATTCATGCCCAGGATACAACGCAGCACATTATTGCAGGACGGGAGAATTCCGCTATCCAGGAACAAAAACCATATCTTATTTTAATTTCTGCTGACGGGTTCCGTTATGATCTTGCCCAAAAGTATGACGCACAATTTTTGAAAAAAATAAGTTCTGAAGGAGTGAAAGCAGTTTCAATGAGGCCGTGTTATCCTTCCTTAACTTTTCCTAATCATTATTCAATTATTACAGGCTTATATCCTTCACATAATGGCATTGTTGACAATACTTTTTATGATAAAAAGAGAAATCAATTTTATAAGATCAGGAATAAAAAAGCAGTGGAAGATCCTACATGGTACGGTGGTGTTCCGGTCTGGGTATTGGCAGAGCGTCAAAAAATGCTGAGCGCCAGTTTTTATTGGGTCGGTTCTGAAAGTCATATTGATGGTGCTGATCCTACTTATTACTTTAATTATAATGAAGCCATTCCCATTGACAGAAGGATTGAAATATTAAAAGAATGGCTACAACTTCCTGAAGGCAAGCGCCCTCATTTTATTACTTTTTATTTTCCGGAAGTAGATCATGCGGAACATCATTATGGAACCAACTCTCCTCAAACCCGCGCTGCAGTGCAATTCGTAGATCATTCAATGCAGAAGATGAATGAGATGTGCGCTCAGTTACATCTTCCTGTTAATTTTATTTTTGTATCGGATCACGGGATGACCAATATGGATACTTTGCATACCATTCCGCGCCCTTCTGTTATTGATACTAATATGTTTATTATTGCATACGGGACAGCCATCGCGCATTTGTATGCAAAAAATAAAAAAGACATAAAGCCTGCTTACAGAAAACTAAAAGCTGTTGCCAAAGATTATGATGTATATCTCGCAACCAGGATTCCAAAACGCTGGCATTACAGAAAAAAAGATGACCGCTATCACAGGATAGGGGATATTTTATTGGTTCCTCATTTACCGGAAGGATTTAGCTTTTCGGGAAGAAAGATTTCTTATGGTGAGCATGGATTTGATAATTATCTTGCGGAAATGCAGGCGACATTTTATGCATGGGGGCCTGCTTTTAAACAACATTATGAAATTGGTAATTTCGCCAACATTAATATTTATCCGCTTATTGCGCACGTGCTGGGATTAAATATTGAAAGTAAAATTGATGGAAAATTTGAAGTGTTGAAAGGAATATTAAAACAAGAATAAGAGTATAGTAAAAGAACAAATAATTGCGATTCTTGTTTTTCTTCCTTTGTCCTGAAATTGATTGAGATTAATAATCTTTTTATTCAAAAAAAATATTTATAGCAAACCAACAAATAGCAAGGATTTTTATTTTTAAAAAAGATTAAAATCTGCTGCCTAAAAAAACCACTTTAAAAAAAGTGGTTAAGTGCCCAGAACAGGAATCGAACCTGCACATCCTTGCGAACGACAGATTTTGAGTCTGTTGCGTCTACCAATTCCGCCATCTGGGCATTCTGCAATTCTCAATTCTCAATTCTCAATTCTCAATTTTGAAATCGGGTGGCAATATTACGCAATCCATGCAATCTGTCCAAAATGAATTTTACAAAAATCTATGTGGGAAGGATAATGTAAATTGCTTTTTTTCAAAAAATACCTGATGTTAAAAATAGGATTAATAAGAGAAGGAAAAATTCCCGCCGATAACCGTGTAGCGCTTACTCCTGCGCAATGTAAATGGATTCAGATAAACAAAAATGTTTTAATTATTGTTCAACATTCCGATACAAGATGCTATTCAGACGCTGAATATTTGAATGCAGGAATTGAGGTGAAAGAGGATTTAAGTGAATGTGATATTTTATTTGGAATAAAGGAAGTCCCGGTAAATATGCTCCTTGAAGGAAAAACCTATTTGTTCTTTTCGCACACCAAAAAATTACAGCCTTATAACCGGAAGATGATGCAGGAAATTATCAGAAAAAAAATTACCCTGATAGATTATGAATGCCTTGAGCATGAAGACGGAACAAGACTGATAGGTTTTGGCTTCTTTGCAGGAGTAGTGGGTGCGCATAATGGGATGATGGCTTATGGAAACCGCACGGGAAAAATATTTTTAGACCGGGTTTATAAAAAGAAAAATTTCCAGGAATTGATACATACTTATTTTGAATTGAGGCTTCCTCTGTTAAAAATTGCGGTAACAGGAAGTGGAAGAGTAGCCCATGGAATCCTGGAAATTATGAACCTGATGGAAATTCATGAAGTGGAACCGGATGAATATAAAACAACAAAATTTTCATATCCGGTTTATGTACATTTAAAAGGAGAAAATCTTTACGTGAATAAAGTAACGGGTAAGTATAACCGAAATGAATTTCATGAACATCCTGAAAGATATAGATGCCTTTTCAGAGATTATCTTTCTGAAACGGATATATTATTGAATGGAGTGTATTGGGAGGTGCAGGCGCCAAGGTTGTTTGAAATGGAAGATATGAAAAAAGAAGATTTCAGGATAAAAACAATCGCGGATATTTCTGATGATAAAGGCGGTTCTGTTCCTGTTAATTTAGGAGATAATACAATGGAGGATCCTATTTACGGTGTTGATAGAATAACAGGTGCGCGAACAAAACCTTATCTCAGGGATTCGGTGGATATAATGGCTGTTGGTAATCTACCCAACGAATTACCACGGGATGCATCAAAATATTTTGGCGAACAATTAATGAAATTTATTTTGGATGATCTG
>DASSHD010000483.1:0-6664 GCA_035693085.1 Hanamia sp.
ATTGCTATAACCGACAGCAATAATATTTTATCCAGTTCGTATCTTCGCCCTTGGGGGCGCCTGAAATCTATGACGTCTGCAAAAAAGGTAGTAAGCATAGTGTGTATTTCTCTGTTTTTTAATTCATTGCAAAGTTATCCACATCTTCTTTGTTTGCTGCCTTTTTTATTTTTTAGAATTGAACAGCCCTGGCCTTGGAAAAGCCTTATAAATAAAAATGCCCTAATTTTCTTAATTTTGCAAACTTATTTAAAAAAGTAGTACTCACTTTTTTATTGATTATTTAAAATTTCTTATTTTTTATTTCAACATGTTATTAGGTTTACAGAATGTCACATTTGAATTTGGTGCAAGAGTAATTGTGAAAGATGCCACATGGCATATTCAACCCAATGAAAGAATTGGCCTTATCGGCTACAATGGTACCGGAAAATCTACTTTATTAAAAGTATTAACCAACCAGTTTCATCCATCTGAAGGCACCGTTGAAAAAGGAAAAGAAACTACTATCGGATTTCTTCACCAGGATTTGTTGAGTTTTGATACGGAAGATTCTATTCTGCAGGTAGCATTGAGCGCTTTTGAGAAAGTACAGGCATTAGAAAAAGAAATTGAAAAGATTGGGATAGAACTGGAGAAAACTTCAGACGAGACCTTAGCACATTTGTATGGCGATAAATTACACGAGCTTGAAATTCTTGGCGGCTACGATATTCATCATAAAACAGAAGAAATATTACAGGGGCTGGGTTTTGCAAATTCAGATTTACAGAGGCCTTACCAGGAATTCAGTGGTGGTTGGAGAATGAGAGTTTTACTTGCAAAAATGATCTTAATGAATCCTGATGTTTTGTTGCTTGATGAACCTACCAACCATTTGGATTTACCTTCTATTGAATGGCTCGAAAAATATCTGCAACATTATCGTGGCTCTGTAGTGATCGTTTCTCATGACAGGTATTTCCTGGATAGAATGGTAACAAAAATTGTAGAACTCTATCAGCAGGAATTACATTTTTATTCCGGAAATTATTCTTATTATTTACAGGAAAAAGAACAGCGTATTGAATTACAAAAACGCGCTTATGAAAATCAGCAGGATTATATCCGTCAGCAGGAAAGATTTGTAGAAAGATTTAAGGCAAAGGCATCCAAAGCTGCACAGGCACAGAGTATCATGAAGCGGTTAGATAAAATTGAACGTATTGAGAATACTGATCTGGAAAGGCCAAATATGCGCCTCAATTTTACAATTGGCCATCAGCCGGGAAGAATTCTTTGTACTTTGAAAAATGCAAGTAAAAGTTTTGGAAGTGTAAAAATTGTAGAAGATACAGGTGCGGAGATTAATCGTGGTGATAAAATAGGATTGATAGGCGCTAACGGCAAAGGAAAATCAACATTGCTTCGCATGGTTGCCGGCGTAGAACCATTTGAAGGTGAAAGAATAGAAGGCCATAATGTAAAAGATTCATTTTATGCACAACATCAGTTAGAAGCTTTAAATATAGAACATACTGTATTGGAAGAAATGAACTATTCCGGTAGTGGCAAAACGGAATTGGAATTAAGGACTTTATTGGGATGTTTTTTATTCAGTGGCGATGATGTAGATAAGAAGATAAAAGTATTAAGTGGTGGAGAAAAAGCCCGTGTTGCTCTTGCAAAAACCATAGTGAGCAAAGCAAATTTTTTATTGTTAGACGAGCCTACCAATCACCTTGACATGCATTCAGTTGATTTATTAATTGAGGCATTAAATAAATATGAAGGAAGCTACATCCTGGTAAGTCATGACAGGTATTTTGTAAATAAAACTGCCAACAAGATTTGGGAAATCGAAGATTATAAAATAAAAGAATTTGTAGGCACGTATGATGAATGGGAACGATGGAAGCAGGAAAGAAAAGCGGCAGAAAATGCTGTAGTAAAAAAGAAAGAAACTGTTGTTGAAAAAAAAGCAGAACCTACAGGGAAAAAGAATAATCACCATATTTCAGAGAACCGTGAGCAGCAAAAAGAATTACAAAAAATAAAAAAGCAATTTGAGCATCTGGAAGAAAAGATCGCCCGGATTACAGAAGAGAAAAAACAACTCGAAGCCAATTTGGCTTTGCCCGAAGTTTATTCTGATAATCGCAAATTTATTGAAGCTGAAAAAAAATACAACCAGAAAGTAGAACAGTTATCGGTCGCCAATGAAGAATATGAAAAACTGTTCGAAAAGATGATGGTGATGGAAGAGAAAGTTGGATAGGGTGCATTTCAAATGTCGCACCACTTTTCCCCTCTCATCAAAAAGGAGAGGGGATTAAGGGATGAGGCAATAAAAAAAAGCGACATTTTCAAATGCACCCGTTAGATAATAATCAGTAGCGTTATTTAATTTAATTTCAAGTTTGAAGTATATTTTCTTATGCACTTTTCTTAAAAAAATTGAGTATATTTTTTGTTTACGGGGTTTCTTTAACCCTTCCGCCCTGGGTGGAGAAGGAGGCCAGTTATCAATTATTTATCCTTTCTAATTAAACGTCTTGAATTAATTTTGCGAATGATTGTTATATTGCATTTGCCATTTCCAATCAATCCATTTGAAAAAAATTTATGAGTAAAAAAACAGGTAAGAAAAAACCTACCCCTTTGTTGAAAGGGAAATTAGAAATCACCCGTTCCGGCATTGGCTATGTTATTGTAGAAGGAAGAGAGAAAGATTTGCTGGTGCGCCCGCATGATTTTAATAAAGCTATGGATGGCGATATAGTGCGTGTGAAATTAAAAGATAACAACGGCGGACGGTTGGAAGGTGTGGTAAAAGAAGTGGTGGAAAGAAATCAAACCGAATTCATTGGCACTATAAATGTAAATGACAACTTTGCTTTCTTTACTCCCGACACTCAAAAGCCTTTGCCCGATTTTTATATCAGCATCAAAAATGTGAATGGCGCTAAGAATAAGGACAGGGTAGTGGTAAAATTTTTAAATTGGGAAAACGGCGTGAGGAAGCCTGAAGGGGAAGTGGTATCAGTATTACAAGGAAAGGATGCGGATGATATAGCTATGAAAGAAATCATTATTCATAATGGTTTTTCTCTCGAATTTCCTAAAGCTGTAATAGAGGAAGCACATAGCCTTGATTGGAAAATAGACTCCCATGAATTATCGAAAAGGAGGGACTATCGCGATGTGCTTACGTTTACTATTGATCCGGCCGATGCCAAGGATTTTGACGATGCACTTTCAATAAAGAAACTCAGCGACCATGATTTTGAAATAGGCGTTCACATCGCAGATGTCAGTCATTTTGTAAAGCCCGGATCAGCCATGGATGAAGAAGGTTACAAAAGGGCTACAAGTGTCTATCTTCCCGACCGGGTGAATCCTATGCTCCCCGAAAGGATTTCCAATGAACTTTGTTCATTGCGCCCTAATGAAGATAAATTTACATTCTCTGTAATTTTTAAAATCAATAGTAAGGGAAAAGTAAAAGATTATTGGGTAGGCAAAACTTTTATTCACAGCGATCATCGTTTTAACTATGATGAAGTGCAGGAGATCATTGAAACCGAAACCGGAACGTACCGGGAAGAAATATTAATTCTGAATTCTTTTGCAAAAAATTTCAGGAAAGAAAGATTTAAAAGCGGCGCCATTAATTTTGCTTCCACAGAAATAAAATTCCGGCTGGATGAGAATGGAAAGCCATTGGGAATTATTGTAAAGGAGAGCAAAGAATCCCATCAACTGGTTGAAGAGTTTATGTTGCTTGCCAATCGTACTGTTGCTGCGCATGTTTCCAAAATAAAAGTGAACAAAAAACCAATTTCTTTTCCATACCGCATTCACGATACCCCTGATGAAGAAAAATTAAAGCCTTATGTGGCCTTCGCCAGGAAGTTCGGGTACAAATTCGATATGAAAGATGAAGCGGCTATTGCCAAATCGTTTAACCAACTAATGCTTGATGTGCATGGGAAACCCGAACAGCATGTCCTGGAACAGTTGGGCATCCGTACCATGGCGAAGGCCATTTATACCACAGAGAATGTGGGCCATTATGGTTTGGGATTTGAAAATTATTGTCATTTTACTTCACCTATCAGGCGTTATCCTGATATTATGGTACATCGGATTTTACATGATATTCTTGAAAATAAAATTCATCCTGATTCAAACATGGAAGCTAAATGTATTCATTGCAGCCAGCGTGAACGTGCGGCGATGGAAGCGGAACGGGCCGGGAATAAATACAAGCAGGTAGAATTTATGATGGATAAACTGGGAGAAGATATGGAAGGAGTTATAAGCGGGGTTTCTTCGTTTGGCTTTTGGGTAGAAACCGTTAATGAAAAATGCGAAGGATTAGTTTCGATAAAAGATATTTCTGACTATGATGATTTTAGGCACGATGACGCAGAGTATGCGTTGGTAGGTATTCACACCGGAAAAAAATTCAGGATGGGCGATAAAGTGCAGATAAAATTAGTAGCTGCCAATCTGGAAAAAAGACAACTGGATTTTGACTGGATTCCGGGTATTGAAAGTTTGAAACAAAAAGCGGTACAGAAAAAAAAGAAGAAAAATTTTTAAGTAGCTAATGTGATAATTAGCTAATTTACCGGGTGCATTCCAAATTATCACAGAAAAATACCGGATATGGTTGGTGGAGACACTGACCATGACGGGACATCCCCGGTTGGTGTCCCCCACCAACCGGCGACAATTTGGAATGCACCTTAATTTGCCAATTTAATATTTTGAAATAAAGTAATTTAAGAATGAACCAGAACAAATTTGTAGAAGAAATTTTACCTGAACAAAAATCGGATATGAACAATGCGCCATCAGTAAACAAAGAAAAAAGGCAAAATGGTATGCATTCTTTTAAAGAATTATCAGTGTCTTTTGAAGAAAAGTTTAATGGGCGCCATTTCCCGGTGCGGCCTGAAAATTTGTATGACGCTTCTCAATACCTGCTTACGTTTGGTGGCAAGAGGATCCGGCCTGTAATGTGCCTTATGGGAAATGAAATGTTTGATCAGATAAAGGACGATGCCTATCATGTAGCCATGGCTGTTGAACTTTTTCACAATTTCACTTTAGTACACGATGATATAATGGACAGGGCCCCGATGAGGCGCGGAATAGAAACTGTTCATTCAAAATACGGAGAGTCCACTGCGCTGCTTGCCGGTGATGTGATGCTAATAAGGGCTTATGATTATCTGAATAAAATAAGCATTGATTACCTGCATCCGGTTTTGAATTTATTTAATACGACCGCAAAAAAAGTTTGCGAGGGGCAGCAACTTGATATGGAATTTGAAAAATTGCAGGAGGTGCATTTTGATGATTATGTCAAAATGATTAGCCTGAAAACTTCAGTCTTACTTGCCGCGAGCCTTCAGTTGGGTGCTATTCTTGGTGGCGCGGGCAAAGGAAACCAGGGACATTTGTATGAGTTTGGTAAAAATCTCGGCATCGCCTTCCAGGTGCAGGATGATTACCTTGATGCATTTGGCTTGCCTGAAAAATTTGGAAAAAAATCAGGTGGTGATATCATGACAAATAAAAAAACATTTTTATTATTACAGGCTTTGAAAGTCGCTTCTACTTCACAACGGAAGGAACTGGATTATTTGTTATCATTAGAAGATGAAAGTAAAATTCAACCTGTACTCGAAATTTATAAATCATGTAATATAGATGATTGGGCAAAAGAATTAAAAGAAAAATACTTTTTAATTGCTATGGATCATCTCGAAGAAATAGCCGTTGTCTCTGCCAGAAAAAAATCATTGGAGGAACTTGCGCAATACCTGATGGAGCGCGATGTATAAAAACTGAACTTTAAAAAGGCTTCTTAACTTTCAGAAACTTTTTACCTGCTAAGTAACCCCGAAGAATTTTCCAAAACATTTTTGTGGATATATCTCTCTGCTACATCTTTGCAGGCACATGACAGATAGCCACAACAAGACTGCACCATTAATTTCTGTAATCATTGCTTTTGCTATTGTCTATATTGTATGGGGCTCTACTTACTTTTTTGTGCAGTCGGCAGAAAGAGATTTTCCTCCTTTTGTTTTAGGCGCCTTTCGGTTCTTTAGTTCGGGAATTCTTTTGATGTTGTGGTGTTATTTCAAAAAGTATAAGCTGTTCTACCGCCCACAGTTGAAGACATCATTTATTGTTGGTAATCTTTTATTGTTTATTGGCAATGGTTCTATCATCTGGGCTGAATTAACACTTCCAAGTTCCCTTGTAGCGGTATTGGTTTCGGCTGCGCCGTTGTGGTTTGTCTTGTTTGACAGCAGAAACCTGAAAGCCAACCTAAACGATAAATTTATAATTACAGGTATTATTACAGGCTTTGTTGGTGTCATTCTTTTATTTAGTGAAAAAATATTTTACAATCTTTCACCGGCAGCCGGAACGCTTCAGGTCATTGCTTTGCTGGTAGTGGTTGCCGGAAATATCAGTTGGAGTGTAGGAGCATTGTATTCAAAATATAATGGAGCAGGAAATACTTTTGTTGCCGCTGCGTGGCAAATGATTTTTGCGGCCATCTCCTTTTTGATTGTATCATGCATTACCGGCGAAATTTTTCATTTTCAATTTCATACAATTCATTTGCGTGCATGGCTATCCGTTATATATTTGGTTT
>DASSHD010000484.1:0-14678 GCA_035693085.1 Hanamia sp.
GGTAGCGCGCTTCGTTCGGGACGAAGAGGCCGCTGGTTCGAATCCAGTCATCCCGACAAAACAGGAATCAAAACCTTTCAATCCTTGTAAATTTCATTGATTTTCAAGGATTTTTTTTGTCCATGTATCAAATAAAATCAAAAAATATCAATATTCGGGTGAGTAAATCGGTGAGTATTTTAAGGCATGGAATTTGTACTCACCCAATAGCTCATAATCTATTGCAATCCAAATAGTTGTGTTATTTTTTTTGACACATTTTGAGAGGATTTGAAATGGATTTGAATGTGCGGGCACTGATAAAACGTGAAGATGGGAAATCAAATCATTTCAAAACCTTTAAAAAAAGACTTATGGACACAACTACTTTTAGCGTCAGCTTTCTAATCAGAAAATGTAAAGCGGATAAAAAGCGTGCAGGCATTTATGCCCGTATCACTATTGATGGCGAAGAAAAGGAACTTTCAACCAAAGAGCAGATTCCAGTATCCTCCTGGGATAGTGCAAAAAGCAGGGTAAAAGGAAATTCAATTGAAGTAAAATCAATCAATGAGCATCTTGATAATATCAGGCTGGCTATTAAAGAAAAATACCGGAAGCTGCTTGATGATGACAAATTGGTTACAGGAGAAACTGTAAGGGATGCCTATTTGGGTAATCAGGCGGAATTAAAAGGGCATAAACTAAAAGAACTGCTTGCCTACTACACAAAGATTTGGAAACTTAAATTGAAAGACGGTGGTTTCAAGAACTACAAATCAACGATCAAGTATCTTGAACTGTTTCTTGTCCATCAATTTGCTTCAGCAGATGTGTTTTTATCACAGGTTGATGGACAATTTGCTACTGACTTTGAGTACTATATCCGAACCCAACCTATCAAAGCTCATGATCCCTGTAAAGGGAATGGAGTTGGGAAACATATACAACGTTTTAAACGTATCCTGACCTGGGCAGCCGATGATCTTAAATGGATCAAAGAAAACCAGTGCAGAAAGTATTCCTGTGCAATGAAAAAATCTAAAAGGAAAAAATTAGACATGGTTGACCTGATAAAACTTGAAGAAAAGAAATTTATGAATCCATTAGTTATCTATATAAAGGAATTGTTTTTAAATAGTTGCTATACAGGTCTTGCATTCGCTGAAGCGATGGCCTTATCCGAACATGATTTTGAATGGAATCTGGACGGAGTAGTCTGGTGTAAAATGTATCGTACGAAATCCGATGAATTGTGTGCGATTCCTATGTTGCCCTCAGCCGCAAACATATTGAAAAAATATCGCGGGGAGGCAATACAAAGTGGAAGAACCACCATTTTCCCCCACATAACCAATCAGCAGGTCAACCGATGTTTAAAAATAATACAGGAGGTTTGCGAAATAAGGATTCCGCTGACATTCCATGTGGCCCGGCATACTTTTGCTAAAACCGTTGCCTTAAAAAACGGTATTCCTTTGGAAACCGTTCAAATGATGTTAGGCCATACTAAAATCACCACTACCCAAATTTATGCGGATGTTGATGAAGAAAAAATTATGAATGACATGGCCGGCCTGGAAGAAAAATTAAATAAAAAAAGGGAAATAGGAAGGCTCCTATTAAAAAATTAAGATGACGACCATGTTCCATTGAATATTTAGGAGCCTTTCCTTAATACCCTTCCTCCAAAAGCCTCCTTATGTCATCTTTATTATAATATAAAGTGCCGCCTATTTTTTTGGTTCTTAAATTGCGACTGATCCTTAAGGATACCAGCTTATTTACAGAACACCCGAGCATTTTTCTTACATCGGATGTTTTATAGCCTTCCGGCTTTTCATTACCGGTAGATAAATGCCGTCTGATCAACGATTCTATGGCTGATATTAAACTAGCTTCAAACATTTTTAGGTCCTCTTTTGTCAATACTTCAATAGCCATAATTACTTATTCTTATTAATTTGTAAATAAAGTTTAAAACATCTCCGGCAGATATATACGACTTCCTTTTTTCCGGTTAAATGAAGGTTCATATGTTACATATCCATACGTGCTCAAGTCCCTGATACATTTGTGATACGTGACAGGGGACGACAACTTAGCTACACGCATAATATCATAACTAAAAGCCTGGATAGGATTTGTAAAGCCGTTTTGTGCATAATATTGCAACAATGCAGCGAATACTCCTATATGAGTGATACTTATGCGGGCATCACTTTCTATGGCTTCAAAAAAATTTAATAAATAACAAAACCTATCCATTCTCCATACATTTTATTATGTCATCCTCATACCATTCTTTCTCTCATGACTTTGTTGCTGCTGGGAAGCCTTGTTAACCACTTTCATTGTATCCATTGTTTTATTGCCCAATGCCGTATGGAGTGATATTTTTCTGGAATGTTCATCGTAGATATTTACCGATTTGAACTGTGGGTTCGCTTCAATATAAAATCGTTGTTCCCGGCCATCCTTCATAAAACTCACTAATGCTTTGTGTCCATTCTTTAATGCCTCCTTCAGCCTTACTTCTTCCTCCTTATTCAATAGTTCTTTCAGAGGAAGTTGCTGAAGCACCTTGTCAATGTCATACCCGTAATCGGCATGGAACTGCTTAACACGAAAGTTGCCTTGCTGGTCTTTATCATTAAAGTCAAGCTGCAACCAGGTGCTTCCATTCTGGATGTACCGGCCTGATAATAAGTTGTAGGCTTCCGTAGTGTTGACAGCATGTTCATGACGCATACTAAAGTATTGCTGTCGTTTTTCAGCCGGTTTGGCTTCGTTATACAAAGCAGTTTTAAATCCTTCAAAATAATATTGTCCTGATGGATCTTTTGAAAATGATAGTTGCTGATCTACCCTTTCCTTATCGTTGAGGTAGTAAGAAACCGGGATCGAAAACTGCTGTTGCCCCTCCTTGGTCTGTTCAGCAATTTTTGTGGAAAGTCCAAAAAAGCCAGCACGCTGCACCTGATGTTGCAGCGACTGGTTGTTTTCTTCTGTTTTTCTGTTATCCTGGTTTGCAGTAATGCGTTCCCGGACAGGTACAATAATTAATCTCCGTAACAGTCGTGACACAAAGTTGGAATAAAGCTCTCTTTCCATTTGCTTGCGTTCCTGCCTCAATACTTTTAATGCAAAGCGCTCATCCAAATTTTGTGTGCCTTTGTATTTGGCTTCAATTTGTTCAAAGTAACGCAGCTTCTCTTTTAGCAAGGCTTTATTGGATGAAAGGCTGAGTGAAAACATCTTGCTGAAACGTTCTTCCCTTGAACGCCATTGGCTCAGGGCTGTTTCCACCCTGTTGACAGGAAACCTGTTATTCATAACTTATCTTTTAAGTTGGATAATCAGTTTTTTGTTACATGGATTGTGATTGCGTTTTTCTTTTTTTGCTTGCCTTTTTCGGTATGTCAGGGCCGTCATCTTCAGTAGCAGCCTGCTTTTCCTTCCCTGCCTGCCGGTCGGCACGGTTGCTTTCCTGCCTGGTTGATTGGCTTTCCCCTTCTGATTGCTGCTCCCTTTTTGACCGGCGGTTGTCCAGCTTTTGCATGGCGCTGTCATAAATGTTGATTGTTTTAAATTGGGGATTAGCCTCAATGTATTGTTTCTGTTCTGCGCCATTTACCTGGAACGTAACGGATTGGAGATTGCCTTTTTTAAGGGACTCCAACAGGCTCTCTTTAAAATCCGGGTGGGTTAATTCCCTGATAGGATGCTTTGATAATACGGTTTCCAAATCATAACCGTATTTTTCATGGTAATGTTTTAATTTGTAGTTGCCGTTATTATCGCTTTGTTTAAAGTCCATTTGTACCCATGCATTGTATTCTTCTCCTTGCTTGTTAGTAAGGTCTTTGTTTACTGCCCTGCCTTCCATAAGATTGTAGGCTTCTTTCAAAGTAATGTTTGTACCCTTGTTGATATAAAAGATTTGCTTCATCGCTTTAGCGTTGTTTTCTTTTTGAACACTCAGTTGATATGAGTTAAAGAAATACATATCGCTTTGTTTGGACTGGCCGAAGTTCAGTTCAGCCGTTACGAAATCATTGCCATATTTTGCCTGGTGTTGCAACTTAAATTCCGTTTTGCCTTCTTCCATTTTTTGCTTTAGGTCATTTTCCAACCCTTCACCAAACCCTGTGTACTTTACCTGATCTTTCAGGTACTCGAAATTTTTCTGGTTCATAATTTTTATATTTTGATTGTTATTAAATTGCGCTGCTTCTAACCGCTGATACCATTCTGACACTATCAGTTGCACGTCCACGATTCCGTCTTTTTCCATTAACAGTGTGCTATCGTTGAGAGTTTCTGTCATTGCTCTATATGCCGATCTGATTGAGAGGTAGTTGTAATAATCAATGTCGGTTGACATTTCAAAGCAAAACTCCCGGGCCTCATATTTTGATGAAAATGTAAACAGATCCTCTTTGCCTGCAATAGAATCATTGTAAGGAAAAGCCACAAACTCGTCACCCTCCCAACGTTTTTGAGCCAGGTATTTTAATATTTCCTGATAATCATTTTTCCCGATTTTCATCTCCCTCACAAATTTTATTGCCTAATCAATCCAAACCGCCTTGATAATTTTCTTATTTTTTACATACAATTCCATGTGCCTGCCCCCATTCTTTTCCATGAGTTGCACAGAGAGATACTTCTTATCAGGTATTGTAAATTTTTTTACAACAAATACAATCGTATTTTCTGACTGCCCTGTTATTTTATTGGTGTTGTTATACACAAACAATGGCGATATTTCTATTTCCTGTGTTGCAGTTCTCTTTACCTTTTTTTGGTCCCGGATAAACAGCCGGAACTGGTCAATGTCATAGTTAATATCGGTTTCATTGGTAATGTAGAAGCGCAATAACATTAGGCCATCATGTATAAATAATCCATTCAGCTTAATACCAATGCCGAAAGACTTGTCTTTGACGCCTCTTATTATTTTCTTTGAATGAATTGCCATTGAAGCGTAATGCTCCATTTGCTCCCGGTTAACGCTTTCAGAGAAGATGCAGGATGTATGTTGATCCCCTGAATCAATGAGCGATAAGTTGAGTACAGAAGGTTGTTCTGAAAAATCCACTATGAAGGAAGTGAATTTGCCATCCGCAGTTACGATGCTGATATTGGTTTGAGTAAAATTATTTTTTGCCGCTTTAATCTGTAAAATATTTTCAACACCTTTTGCTTTTTGAACTAAAACATCCTTACTGCCAATGTCCACGCTGACGATAGCGTAAGGAAAAATAATATTAGATGTTTTGGAATAAGCTATTGACAGATGATAGGGATTAATAGCTGTTGTCTGCCAGTTTCTATTTGCCTGCGCCTGTGTTTTGAAAACTGTAACCAGGAGTAAAATTCCCGTTACCAATACCACACTGATTTTTTTCATCTTCGGAATTTTTTAATGATTAAAATGTTTATTTGAATTGATTTTGCATTTGCTTATCGTCTCGTAACAGCACCTGGTAATCCGCTTTCAAGGTCACCTTAATAAGTTTTACCTTTTTGCTGAATAAACTTTTTGCCGCTTCAATGCCCGCACCTGTAGCTTGAGCTTGCCAGGTGGGGTCAAGTGAGGTCAGCCCTATTGTCTGCATCGAGCGATCTGCAGATTGTTTCACTACATCTCTTGTAATGGCTCCGGGAATATGAATGCCATTTAGCCCATCCATATCATACACCGATAGCGCCACCGGGAACAAAGAATTTTGATAACGGATGCTGTTAATCTTTAGATTCAGCCTTTCGCCATTAAGTGAGGCAATACCATAGATTAAATTGCCTTTTGGAATTTGAACGCCATTAATAAATACATCATCTATTAGCCTTAGTTCTACAGTGGAACCATCTACAACGGTTTGAGATTGGTGAATAACTGCCCTGACAGCGTTTTGCACATCTCCCTCTGCTTTTGCATCGTTCAATGAATAAAAACCATTGGTCGTATTAGTTACAATTTCAGAAGTATCTAAACGTGTTATATAATTATTGTCTGGTTGAGATGTTACGGCATATACCTTACCGCGATTAGATTCAGAAGTCTTTTTCAGTTTTTCCTGTACGCGTTCGGGATGTTGTACATCCAATATCTTATCCAACATGCCATTTAATTGGTTCATTTCAGGATCGTCACTGGAAGGCTGGTTCATGGTGTTCATCATTTGTTCAAGCCTATCTACATCAGATGAATTAACAGTTGCGTTATTGCTCTTGTTGCCCGATGGAAATTGGCTCTTGTCATAACCAATATTTTTCACCGATGTAGAAACAGGTTTATTTATTTCCTCATCCAATTCAGCGAGCTTTCGATAAATTTCATTTGTTTTAGGGTCTTTGTCACCTTGACGATTGTAAAGAGAAGTGTTCAGCCTTGCGGTTTCTGGAAAAGTATCTTCCTTTTCAAAAAGGTTTTCTTTTGCATTTTTTAAAGCCATGTTCTTATAATTAGGATCATTTTTTACGAGTTCCAAAAATTTCGCTGAATCCGCTTGTGCCTTATTGTAATAGCTCATCTTATCCATTGGCTTATTGTCTTTCAGGTTGGCATCCGGCAGGTTGATGTTGAAACCTTTTTTTACGGCTCCCTGCGCTTCTACCTTTTCAATCTTACCACCTCCGAGCGCCCAAAATATCATTGTCAAAAAGGGTAATACAAGCAGCGGCATTACCAATAAAAACTTTCGCTGCCTGATTTCTTTGGATGTTTTTACTTGCTTTTCCATTTCTATTTTTCTTTTAATTGTTGATAATAATTTTCAATAAACACTACACTGTCCATCAAACCCGGACGTTTGCTCACGATGCTATCGTAAAGAATTTTTCCGGCAGGGCTTCGGGCAAGGCTGTCCATATAAACCCTGAACTTTTTAATACGGTCGAACGCCGCTGCCGATATATTTATACCGTCTGTATTGGTTTCCCCTGTTTTATTAATGTACTTTGGCGTTTTAATGCGTATAATTAATATTGAATGGTTCTCCTTGCGGATAAAGGAGTTCACTGCCACATAAACACTGACTGTACCGGCCAACAGCACAAAAAGAATAAGCGACACCATCCATTTTTGCCTTGAAAAATTTTTCGTTAGCCTTGCCATCCCATCTGCCCACCTACCCTGCAACCTCCTGTGGCTGCGTTGTAATCCGTTATAAAAAGCGTTATGCCTACGTTTGGGGCTGCTTTCTATTTTCTTAATAAATAATTTCATAGCCTATAATTTTTATGGACGCCTGCTTATTGTTTTTATATCCCTGTTATCAATTGTATTCCATCTCTCAATTAAAAATCCATGCGGGTTATTATCGCTCCGCGATACATTGCGCAACGAACCTTCCGTAACCAGGCTTCTTGTCGTAATACTGGCAGGACGAATAATGCTTTGCGTGGCGTAGCAGCGAAATTTGTATGGATATTCATTGATGTCAACGATAACGCTATCCACTACAATGGTCTGATTGACATTTCCGGATATAAGGGAAGCGAAATAACCGTTCTCTTTCAAATCATCATAAGCCCTTTTGGCGCTGCCGTCAGCGAGGTATAACGCTTTGGTAATATTAGCGGTAATAGCCTTTTCATCGGGGTCAAGAGTAAAAAAAAGTTGGTGAAAGGTTTTTACATGATCCCTTGCTTCAACAGGAATATTATCTTTCCGGTCTGAACTATACGCTTCCAGCGCCTTCCCGTTGGCAAGTATGTAAATCTTAGACTGCATCAGCGACACCAGGCTATAACTTTTGTACACTGCGAAAAAGCAGATCAATGTGCAGCTAATAACAATCAGCATGGTAAACATCCTTACATACCTGAAAGCCGTATCAATATTTTTCATTTGCCTGAACATATATTCTTCTTGTTTTTTATGAATTGCCTTTTAATTTATCGTTCATATAGCCGGAACTGCTACTGTTACTGTCACCGAAATAAGGATTGGACATGCTATTGCCTGCCATGCTTTGCGACATACGGCCTGAAGCATTTCCCAATGCGTCCGCAGCCATTCCCACACCTGCCGATGCTGTATTAACTACGGTTCTTGAAGAACTGCTAAACAAATTGGTAACCTTATGGCCTAATACGCCACCGCCTCCGGCATGAACGATATAATTGGCAACAGAAGGAACGGTAAAGTACCCCACAATACCAATGATCATGAATACTAAATACGCCACGTCGGTCCTGCTAAAGAAAGTATCGCCTTGCGCTGCTATCTGTGATAGGTCAAGCTGCAGCATTTTTTCCTGTATCTTTCCTATGATGCTTCCAAAAATATTTGCAACCGGCAGCCACAAAAAAACATTAATATACCGTGCAATCCACACAGTTAAGGTGTGCTGAAATCCATCGAAAACTGAAATGCCAAAAACAAGTGGTCCCAAAATAGCAAGTACGATCAGTTGAAACGTCCTGAGTGTATCTATACATAATGCCGCTGCTTCAAACAATACATTGAGTACTTCGCTCATCCATTCCTTTATTGAATTGCGGAAATTGTAGGATGCTTTTGACATTGCAAATTTTATGTCATTGCCAATGCCCTTAAAGAAACCTTCATCTGAAGGATCTTCTCCCGGATGTGTGTATTTATACCACTTATCGCGATCGCCGTAACCGCTTACCCCGACATACATTTGCCAAACATCAGTTTTTCTAATAGCTTCTTCTTTCTTTTGCAACAGCACGGCAATAGCCTTGTCGGAACCTTCCACCATTGCCGCTGTAGCGGTAACGGTAGGTTTCATGATACCATTAATGATCCCTAACACGGAGGGAAATATCAATACGCAAAAACCGATAACAAAAGGACGGAAGAGCGGATAAAAATCAACAGGCTCCGCCCTTGACAAATGTCCCCAAACCCGTGAAGCGATATACCACATGGCAGCAAACCCTGCCAATCCGCGGCCTACACCAATTAACCGGCTACATAATGGCATCATCTCATCGTATAGCTGGTCTAAAACACCGTGCATACCCTTCATTTCATCTGCAACCTGTGCATGGCCTAAAAAGGGAATTATCAAACTCACTGCCACCAGTAAAGTGGTCTTTCCATATTTCCTCATTGTATCTTATTTAATTGTCCAATCCATAAACCTTATTAATAGCTTGTACATCATTGCGCTCTTTGGCTCTTTGTACCGCCAGTATTGTAGTATTGTTATTAAAATGCCGCAGGAACATTAATTTATCCTGCATGTCTGAATAAATTCTGTCTATCGCCTGTAAGCGTTCATCATCGCTCATTCGTGCCTTGCCTGCCGTTATCACGGTAAGTAATTCATCAAGGTTGCGCAAGCTGCCCTGAAATAAATTATCATAGACGCGGCCCAAATAGGCAAGCTCATCGGGATTGAAATTGTTATCCTGCTTAAACCGACCGTAAGCATTGCGGTATTCTTTTATCAGGACGACCTGGTCATTGACAATATCTGCCACACGACGGTAGTTACGTACCGTGGGGCTTACTTCCAGTAAGCCATCGAGAAAAGCCTTGTGTAAATTGAAATTTCCTTCGGCAATGTTCTTTATGGTATTATACCCGCCGCTAAGAATTTGATAGTTTTTTTTCATATCGCTTAAAATCTGTTTGAATTGGGTGAGCTTCTCTACGTTAAGTAATAGCTGCTCTATTTCATCTTCCTGCGCAACAGCGCGATAGCACGGCAATAAACCCGGTAACATCAATAAAATAATTATGATTATCTTTTTCATCTCTGCTTATCTTTTATACCGTGCCACGCACGGATGGTTTGTACATCTGTTTCTTCTTTTAATCTTGATACAGCAAGGGATTGGGCATCTCCGGTAAAATTTTTCAGGAACATAGACATATCCTGCACCTCTACATACAACTTGTCTATCCTTTCAATTCGCTCATCATCTTTCATTTCCAGCTTACCGTCGGTGATGATAATTATCAGTTCATCCAACGATTTATCGCAATCATCCAGCAGCCTGTTAAAAACACTTCCGATGTATGATAACTCATCATTTGAAAAGGCATCCATATTTTTGAACTTTCTGATAGCCCGGTTGCAGTTTTGCACAATTTGTACCTGCAATGAAATTGTTTCAGCAACCTTTACATATCGCTTTACTTCCGGGTTAACATTTTTTAGAGAATTGAAAAAATCGGTGTGCAGGTTAAATTCCCCTTTAGTGAAGTTAGCAATAGTGGTAAGCCCTTCTTTAGCGATACGGTAGCCCTTTTCGGCAAATTCAATGTAGGTCTGAAGCGCAGCAATCTGCTGCACCAGGTATTCCTTTTGTGTTTTCTTTTGCTGAAACCATTCCGCAAATGTTTGTGCTCTCAGATTCTCTGACACAGATACAAACAGTAATAAAAACAATAATGCTTTTTTCATATTTCCTGGTTTATTGAAGGCCGTATAATTTTTTTACTTCCTGCACTTCTACTTCGGTTTTAGTGCGCTGTAGGCTCAACATCATATTCTGCTGATTAAATTGTATCAAATCGGAATAATTGGTGTCTATTTGGTCAGCAGTATTATTGATTAATTCCAATCTTTTTGCGTCGCTCATTTTCGTTGTGAATGATTTTATTATCAGGCTGATTTGATCAAGATTCTTTATACTTTCGTCAAGGATACCTGCATACACTTTTTCCATGTAAATAATTTCATCCGCCGTAAAATTCTTATCCTGCCTGATCGCCTGCCAGGCCTGCTTATATTCATCTGCGAGATGCCCCTGCTTTTTAATAATATCCCGAATGCGCTGATAAGAAGAAATAATTGCCTTTACCTGCGACAGTTCTTCATAAAATTTTTGATATTGCTCCTTTTGCTTTTCTGTCCAGTCCGATATTTCATCGAGCTTTAATTTGGACATTACATTCTCCAAAGTTTTCTGCGCATTTTGCAACCAGATCGTTTTATTCTGCAATCGCTGAATTTTTAAATCCACGGCCTTAATGACCTTCTTCACCCCCTCTTTAATAATTTCAACAATACCAGCCTGCGCTCTTACAGCCTGCACAGATAAAAAAACTGAAAGAATACAAAGTACTATTGCTTTCCTTTTCAACATTGTCATTTATTTTTTTGTCGTGATTAAAAAATTCTCTTCCGTTTCATTAGCTTCATGTATGCTCCTCATATCCTCCGCCATAGCCGAAATACCTTTTCGCATGTCGCCATCAAATTTTGCAGCATACTCCATTAGCTTTACTTTTTCAGTTTGTTCTGTACTGTAGGCGAGATATTCTTCCAGGCTTACTTCCGTGCGATATACTTTACTCAATATTCCGCCGAGGCTGATAAAAACTTCTTTGTATTTTTTGGTGGGGTCGTTGGATTTGTTCACAGACAACACCAACGCTTTTTCCTTTTCCGTTAATCCCAATAGCTCCTGTATTTGCTCGAACTTGTTCTGATACTTGCTTTGGTCAAGCAATATCTTGCAGTCACTGTTATTAATGATGGCTTGTTTTACCACCGGCGATGAAATAATATCTTCCACTTCCTGGGTTACTACAACGGCTTCGCCAAAATGCTTTCTTACGGTTTTAAAAAGATACTTGATGTATTCTGCAAATCCTTCTTTCATCAGGGTTTTCCATGCTTCTTCAATCAATATCATTTTGCGGATGCCTTTCATCTTCCGCATTTTGTTGATGAAAACTTCCATGATGATAATGGTAACCACAGGAAATAAAATCGGGTGGTCTTTAATATTGTCAAGCTCAAACACTATAAAGCGCTCCTGCAAAAGATTCAGATTTTCAGTAGCGTTTAGCAGGTAATCAAATTCACCGCCTTTATAATATGGACGCAAGACATAGAGAAAATTATTGACATCAAAATCTTTTTCCTTTACGTTGTCCTTCGACAGTTCACGTACATACTCATCCCTTAGAAATTCATAAAATGAGTCGAAACATAGAAACTTATTTTCCCCCTTTGGAGGATTACGGGAGCTGTAGTAACCGCTAATTGCATTGGATAATGCTACATACTCACTACGCTTAAAAGATTCATCATCTTTTTTCCATAGTGCAAGGAGCAGCGTCTTAATGCTTTCTTTCTTTTCGGTATCAAGGCTGTCGCCTTCACCTATATAAAAAGGATTAAAGCGGATAGGGTTACCTTCACTATAGGTGAAGTAATACCCGTTTACCATATCGCAAAGCCCTTTATAACTATGCCCCACATCCACCAATACAATATGTGCACCCTGTTGGTAGTAACTGCGTACCATGTGGTTGGTGAAAAATGATTTGCCGCTACCGGATGGTCCGAGTATGAACTTGTTCCTGTTAGTGCAGATGCCTTTTTTCATTGGTTCATCACTAATGTCCACATGAACCGGCTTGCCGGTAAGGCGGTCGCCTAATCTTAATCCGCATGGGCTTATTGAAGAACGGTACCCGGTTTCTAAATTCAGGAAACAGGTTGCCTGTTCCACGAACGTGTCGAATGTATCATTTAATGGAAAGTCTGCTGCATTTCCCGGAATGCCCGCCCATAATATTTGCGGAGCGCCCAAGGTTTCCTGTTTGGCTACGGCATCCATTTGTGCGAGTGCCGAAGAAACCATATTCTTTATGTCTTTCAGTTTTTCTTTTTCATCCGTCCACACCAATACATTAAAATGCGCTTTTACAGGAAGACGTTGCTGGCTGATGGCTTCGTTGAGAAAGTCGTTGGTGGCATCCCTGGCAATCAGGTTTTCCCGGCTGTATGCAGAAAGTGATTGGAGGCGCAGCCTCTTTGATTCCAATTTTTGTATGGTCTTTTGGGCATCTTCAATAAAAATGTACTGGTTGTAAATATGATTGCAGGATAATAATTGCCCGAGCGTGGAAGCAAATCCAACGCTGAATTTTGTTTTATCGGTGCTGTACTTATCGTAGTTGATACGGCTGCCGCACAAGGCAGGTAGATCTACTGCATCTCCCAGCGTGAATAATTGGCAATATTTATCACCAACGCGCAGTCCTTCCTCAAAGCTGATGTCTTCCATCAGAAGGTTTGGATTGCCACCTGAAAGACAACAGTACTGCTCTATTAAGCCCACTCGTCTGCTATGGCTTAAAAGTTCATCTTCGCTTAACCTTGTCAGTTTTACAAAACCGCTGTCATCCATAATCCTTTGAAATTGCCCGACGCTATCCAGGAAGTCCTGTAACATTTGCGGCTTCAATGTTTCTTCCGGCACAATAGATTTACGCAAAAGGCTTGAAAACATTGAGGTTGCCACTTTGCGCCCCCTCGGCTTTTTGGTAAGCATGATGTAACAACTATGCGCAAGGAAAGGACGCTCATTAAAAAAACGTTCGCTTGCCCGGCTTAGGAAGCTGGTGTCTTCCCTGCTTTCTGAGGAAGAAGATTTCAAAAAATCCGGTTTGTAGTTGCTTTCCAGGAACCAGTCCTGTTTATGAAAAACACAGAATTTTGGCAGCAGTTTTATTGCCTTTATCCATGCCTGGTGAAAGGCTTCATATTCCTGATCGGATAGGGTAAATATTTCCGGCAGGTCTGCCTTAAAGACGATGGTAACATCGCCTTGTTTACTGAGGATGCAGTCATGCTCCACATCCATTATTGGTAAAATCTCATCCAACACTTTTTTCATTTCACTATTTTTACCGATTAAAAAAATACTAATCCTTTTTTATAAAAATTTTTCTGCTTCTTGATTTGATCAGCTTTGGAACTTGTTTTCGGGCAAGCGCTTTCATCAATCCGTGTTCTCCGTACTTATTGCTCATTTTGTAAATCTTCATAACGAGCAGTGTTCCGGTAGTTAGAATAATGCCCACACATAAAAAAGTGGGTAACCCGATGAGATACATCACCGCGAAGATGATGAGCAGCATGACAACGCCTCCGCCCAGGTACCAGATATATTGCGCCTTCAACCCTTTGAACTCAATGCTTTTGTTAATTCCTTTGTTGATCTGATAAACACTATTAGCCATAATATTTTCTATTTATTGTTTTTATAATTACAATCTCATCCTGCTTCGTGGTCGTTCTGCTACTTGGTGAGCAGTCATTACCACTTTCTCCGAAACCGCATGTCCATTCATTGCTTTCTCTGAAAGTTTTATAACAGGAGCTTCTGTAACTTGTTCCGGTTGGGGAAACGTTACCTGTTGTTGCTTCAATTGGTTTTCCTGTATTTTAATAGCTATCTGTCTTTCGAGATTAGCCAGCTCATTTTTCATTTGCTGTAATTCACCCTCCTGCAAAAAAGGTTTTGTAGTAAGCTGTTCCAACTTGGGCATGGCTTTGTCTAATTCGGACAAGGAATGCTCATACTTTTCTTTCAGGTTTTCAACCCTGTCAATGGCATTAAGAAAATGCCTTGCTGCCAGCTTGGGATTGTCCGTATTGGGAAATCCGTTGTTATACGTGTACTTAATACCATCCTCATCCCTTTGCGCATAAAAACTGTTGGAATAACGGTATTCAAAAAGCCCGTTTTCCTCGTAAGCTTCCTGTTGCCTGCGGATATACAAGTTGAATCCATACAATACGCCTACCTGTGTACTATGTTCATTTGCGGTAGTTGGTTTCCAATCCTGGTACAGCCGGATAATATGTTTTCCGATAGTTTCAGTATCTGTTGTGCTGACATTATCCAGTTTGATGGGATTAATCTTTACTCCGTCTTTATCCAGTTGAAGGCTTGCTTTATACAGC
>DASSHD010000485.1:0-3906 GCA_035693085.1 Hanamia sp.
TTTAGTACAGCAATGAAATAATAAAACTTTTTAAGGACTAAAGCATACTTGATTTTTGATGAAGGTGAACCTCATGTACTTTCAGATGCAGCCAGATAAAAAACTCATTTTTCCAATCTTACAAAATATTAGGGTGGCAAAGAACTCCAAATACCTTCGCCCCCAGCTAAAAAGGTCGACTTTTTAATAAAATCAGGACGTGTATCCATAACTTTTGTAAATTAAGACAACCATCAATCATAATCTAAATTATAGATGCATCCCAAATTGTTATCGTTAGTAGAAAAATCAGCCGGAGCATCGCACAGTGGTGAAGTACTGGCCAAAATCAGTTGACTATCCGATAATTTGGGATGCACTCTAATATTAGATGACTTTTACAAAACCTTAAAGTCAATTATCACTTAACCCATTAAATTCAGTAAAACAGGCTGTGTAAAGTATTTTATGTTTTATCACCATCCCTGATTTTGCACAATTACTCCACCACTATTATCAATCTCCGCCTGTGGCACTGGCCAAACATTCATATAAGATGGGTCAAAATTTCTCGCGGGCCAAACCTCCTGGCCATCGGCGCCATGCAAAGGAACAGAACAGGCTACTTGCGCGTCCCCCCACCGAACAAGATCAAAATATGTATTAGCATATTCTCCTGCAAACTCACATCTGCGCTCCAGCTTCAAATCGGCCATGGTTGCTCCAGAGATGGATGGCAAACCCGCGCGGTTCCTTATTAAATTGATTTCCATATCTGCACTCTTTCCCTGCATTAATTCATCTTCAGCCTTTATAAGCAACACATCCGCATACCTGAGCAAGGGGACGTTTAGATCAGTGGTAGGAAAGTTACCATCCGGATTTACATGCAGGAGATCCGGGTAACTAAAAGGCTCCATATATTTATTGAATTGGTATCCCGTTAGACTATTAGTTGATTGGTACACCATATCCTCACCGAAAAAGGTGAAATGGTCCCCAAATTTCAGGATAGTAGCCTCCCTTCTCTGGTCGCCGGGTTCATAAGCATCGTAGAGTTCTTTTGTTGGTTGAAAATAGCCCCATCCATTGTATTTACCCCAACCTTTATTTTCCAGCATTACTCCCGGTAATTCGCTACCTCCATGTGTGTTGCTGACCATTGACCATATATATTCGGGTCCCCAGTTCTCAGCTATGGTAAATACATCCTTGAAATGCGGTTCTAAATTCCTCTGGCCCAACTGAATTACACTATCAGCATAATTTTCAGATTGAGCATATTCCTTTTCATACAAAAGCATTTTTGACATGTAGGCCCATACGGCCACCTTGTGTGGGCTTCCATAATCTGTTGGAGAAAGATCCTGATAAAAAGGTAACAATTCCGCAGCCTTTTTCCATAAACCCTCTATATAGTCATAATTTACTTTCGCGCTGGCGGCACGTGGTATATAATAATCGTTGAGAGTTCCTGCTGTATCAACAATAGGTACACCAGCATTGTTGTCTCCATAAGTATAAGTCATTTCAAAATATGCAAGACCACTCATAAAATAAGCAGATCCAAGAATTCTATTCTTTAAGCTCGCATCAATATCCATTCCGGGAAGATTCTTAATAATATCATTTGCCCGCTTTATCACTAAATATCTCATTTTCCATTGCTCCTGTACATAACCAGCAGTCGCTGCTCCCGGATTAAAATTTTTAATATTGGCACCAGAAGAATTATTTCTCCCCACCACCATATCTGGTCCGGCATCAATATACCACATGTATCCACGCCCATAATACTCTTCATATGCATTCTGTGGACTGAATAAAGCATAGTAAGCAGCCATTGCATCTCCTTCTGTCTTCCAAAAGGTAGCGGCAACGGGAGGTCCTTGTGGTACAAAATCCAATGATTTTTTCGAACAACTATTTAGCAAAGATGCAACAATGATTACCGCTATCGTTCTTAGAATATATTGTTTCATAATTTTTTTTATTATTTTATACATTATAAATTCAGATTAATCCCAAACACAAATGACCGGGCAACAGGATACCTTCCCAGATCTACTCCATACTGGTCCATACCAACCTCCGGATCAAACCCGGTGTATTTAGTACTGGTGAAAACATTTTGACCTGTAATATATACTCTTAAAGAACCAATATGTATTTTTTGAGTTAACGCATCAGGGAGTGTATATCCCAGCGTAATATTTTTCAACCGGACATAAGAACCATCTTCTATATAAAAGTCAGAGGTAGTACCAAAATTATTATTAGGGTCATTTGCAGACACCCTTGGGATATTAGAATTTGGATTACTCGGGCTCCATGCATTCAATATCTCCTTAAGCATATTGTATCCTTGTTGACCCGCATTCAAGCCTGTAAATTTCACTGCATTAAATAATTTGTTCCCTTGTACTCCCTGGAAGAACACATCCAGATCAAAGCCTTTATAATTTAGGTTGGCATTCAACCCATAGGAAAATTTCGGGAAAGCACTCCCATCAAATACCCTGTCATCAGGACTAATCTTACCATCATGGTTAGCATCTATAAATTTCAAGTCTCCCGGTTTTGCAAAAGGTTGAATTAGGTTTCCACTTTTATCAACGTAGCTGTCGATTTCTTCTTGACTCTTAAAAGTGCCGGCTGTCTTTACAACGTAGTAGGAGTACAAGGGCTGCCCTGCTATCGTTCTTATAGGATCAAGAGTTGCACGAACCTGGTAATAGCCTCCAATTCCGTTGGGGAACACCTTATCGTCCAAAGAAATTACTTTGTTCTTTACACTCGTCAGGCTCATATTGATATTGTAAGTAAGCTGTTTACTCCTATTGCTGTGATACCCCAGGCCCAATTCCCAACCTATATCCTGAGCTTTCCCGGGCAAATTTACAAATGGGCCGTTAGATGCCCCAGCCGTGGATGGTACAGGTATCTGTAATATCATCCTTTCGGTAATTCTTTTAAAATAGTCAGCAGTTAAACTAAGCCTGCCATTAAGAAAGTTAGCGTCAATACCAACGTCAGTTTGTGTAGAGGTTGCCCATAGAAGATCTGGGTTCGAAATCGTATTTTGAGCCAGGCCATAGTAAAGATTTGTGGGCGATCCTAATATAGACGGACCTAAAAGTTCAAAGGGTATATTGATCGCATTATCAGGAAGGCTGGCAAGATTACCCAGTTTTCCCCAACTTCCGCGTAGCTTGAGATTATCTAACCAGCTAATTCCTTTCATAAAACCCTCTTTACTTACCCGCCATCCAGCGGATACAGAAGGATAATACTCCCATCTATTGGAACTGGTGAGCTTTGAAGTACCATCTCTGCGTAGTATTCCGGTGAAAAGGTATTTATCCTGATATGAATAATTTACCCTTCCAAAGTATGATAATATCGCACTCTGGGTTTTACCACCAGAAGGAGGATAGATTTCATTTGCATTTACAAAATAGCGGAATTGAGGAGCCTCCCTGTCGAAATCCTGTGCATGCACATTGAATTGCTCATAAGACGATTTCTGATAAGTATATCCCAGTAAAACATTTAGATTATGGACACCGCCATCGAATAGATGCTGGTAGTTTAACGTCTGCTCAGCAAGCAGGTCCTCTAAAGTACCATTTCCCATTGTCAGGGTGTTGTTAAAGAACTTTTTACCTGTTTCCAATACCCTTGTATCAAATTCTTTAGAGGTATTTATGTTTCGTGTAATTGCAAGATTAGATTTAAAGGTTAGCCCTTTTAATAACTTAATACTCAGATAAGGATTAACAAATATGCCGGTTTGAGGATTATGCGAATCTAACCTTTTCAAATATGCGACAGGATTGATAATATCTCCATAAGACCCTGCGTATTGATCAGGTAATCCGTTAAAAGATCCATCAGGCTTATAGATACTTACACTAGGGGGATAAA
>DASSHD010000486.1:0-3446 GCA_035693085.1 Hanamia sp.
CTCTTGTATTAATCAAAAGAGTTATTTAAGTCATAGTTATAAATACCTGCAATCAAGTTTACCCTTAGCCCAAACCTGGATCTTCTGTTCCTGTAGCGTTCTGCCAATACCCTGAATACTTTTAATGAACGTATAATATGCTCTACCTGCACTCTGCTGCTTGATACTTCATGATTGTGTTGTTTTTGTTCTTTTGTCAAAGCCTTTTTCTTACTGTGTTTATATGGTAATGTGCTATTGCTGTGATATTTGCCGATACCCTGATAACCAGAATCTGTTTGGGCATGTATATCAGGATGTATATGCACTTTACTTTCTTTAAAAACCCTGAAATCATGCTTACGACCCTTGTCTGTCTGCACACAAATAATCCTGCCATCTTTGCCCACTACTAATTGTGTTTTCAGGGTATGCCTTTTCTTTTTGCCTGAGTAATACCGGCGTTGTTTTTTTTAGGCCGTTCCACGGGGCTCTCCCCCACGTCAATCAACACTACAGACCATTGGATATTGGATTTGACAAGTGATTTTTTGCCAGGCAAATTGAATGCCTTGCTTTGAATCAGTATGTTTTGCAGGTCATTTATAATCCGCCAGCATTGAGATTCGCTAATGCCATAGTCCACAGCAACATGCATATACGTTCTGTACTCCCTGTTGTACATCAGTAGCATCAGTAACTGGTCCTCCACGCTCAACGAAGGTTCCTTTCCCCGTTTTGGATGCTTACGCCGCTGTTGTTTTACCGTAGTTACAATGAAACACATTTTTTCAAAGGTGCTGCGTTTTACACCTGTCAGCCGCCTGAACTGGCTGTTTGATAGCTTCAAAGGCAAATTTTTCCATAGCATTATGCATATTCAACATTTCTTAATTCAATTACAAATTCAAATTATCCACACATGTTAATATCGTTTAATACAAGAGGTCTAATGAATTTAGTAATCCTTAAATCATAAAATATATGAAACAAATATTAGTTCCAACAGACTTTTCAGAATGCGCCGATAATGCTACTAATTTTTCGGTTCAATCAGCTAAAATTCTTCCGGCAAAAGTTACATTGCTGCATTCTTATGAGATAAATAGTAGTTTATATACTGATTATATGGGAGTAAATAAAGAATACAATCAGACTGTTCTAAATGATGCGAAGAAAAGCCTGGCTGCTCTTAAAAAAGGTATCAAAGAAACCGGCGGGCCTGCAATTGACAGTGTCATTTCCACAGGTTCGTTACAAGACGCCATTAAAAAGTCTGTGGAAGAAAAAAAGATTGATCTCATCGTAATGGGCACGTTGGGAGCAAGCGGCATCAAAGAAAAATTGTTTGGAAGCCGTACTGCGGCAACTATTGGTAAATCCACAGTTCCGGTAATGGCGGTGCCGAATGATTATGTATGGGAAAAGCCAAAAAAAATTTTATTAGCCACCAATCGGTTTGAAAAAGATCCTGCAATACTTGATTATATTTTTGAGCTTGCAGGATTATATATGGCAAATATTCAGGTAGCGGTATTCACTGATGAGGATGATGATAAAGCAGGTACCTTTCTTGATCATAAAAGACAAATTTCGGAATATGAATTATTTCTGAAAGAACATTATAAAGAAGATACACTTACTTCAGCGCATCTTTACGGAGAGAAATTTGAGGAGACGTTGCAGAACTTTATTGAGGAAAATAATATTGATATCCTTGTTATGGTTACTTATCCCCATAAATTTTGGAACAGAATTTTTAATCCCAGCAAAACCAAACGAATGAGTTATCAAACCAAAGTCCCTTTGCTGGCAATTCCGGTTACTAACAGTGAAAGAAAAAAAATTAATATTTTAAATAAAAAGGAACATGAAACGAATATTAGTACCAGTTGATTTTTCATCAACATCAAAGAAAGCATTCAGGTATGCGGTTGATATTGCTACAAAATCCGGAGGTACGGTGATCCTTTGTCATTTTTTCAAGCCGTTAAAATATGCTGAGGCAGGTGATCCCTATAATAATATTCGTAACGAGAACAAGCGAATAGAAGCGAATACTTTGATGAGGTTGCAACGGCTTAAAAAGAAAGTGCTGGCGGATATATCAGAAACAGTAACTGTTTCAACGCTTGTCGGTCGTATTCCGGTGGTTAAAAATATTCTCAGGTTTGCCGGACAGCATCATATTGATTTGATCGTAATGGGTACGCAAGGCGCTACAGGATTGAAAAAAATTATAGTAGGAAGTATAGCGGCAAAAGTCATCGGGCGGTCGGAAATTCCTGTCCTTTTAGTTCCTGAAAAATTTGCATGGAGGAAGCCTGAAACGATTGTTTTTGCAACAGCCATTTCCAAATCTGACCACAATGTATTCCCTGTTTTATTAAATTTTGCCAATTTGTATCATACGAAGATTACTGTTGTAAACCTGCGCGACCCTCACCAATTGTATGGCAATAAAGAAAAAGAAGAGTTTGAAATGTATGCATACGGTGTACAAAGAACTTTTCATGATATGAATATTAAGTTCCGGCAACTGGAAACTCTTTCCGTCGAAAAAACAGTGGAAACCCTTTATGAAGAAATTCATTACGATGTGTTGGTAATGGCACGTAGAAAATTGGATCGTCTTAGTCGCTTTATTCAAAGAAGTTTTACAAAAAAAATGGCTCATATTACCAACCTACCGTTGATGATAGTGCCGGAAAAATAAAGTGTCTTCGAAATAAAGAAATAGATAACACTCCTATCTGGTAATCATAAATGCTAAAAACCTTTTAAGAGATCCGGTTAATTAATTTCGGTTCCCTCACTTTTCTTTTTCCACTTCTTTTTCCACTTCTTTTTCTACTTCTTTTTCTACTTCCTTTTCCTCGGGTACATTGTGCAAATGAACCGGAGCCGCTTTTGATTTCGCCCTTAAATTCATTAACTCCACAAAAACAGAAAAAGCCATGGCGAAATAAATGTAACCTTTTGGAATATGCTGCTCAAATCCTTCAATCAATAATGAGAGGCCAATTAGCAATAAAAATGAAAGTGCCAGCATTTTTACTGTTGGGTGTTTGTTCACAAAGTTGCTGATGGATCCTGCAGATACCATCATTACCAAAACCGAGATAATAACTGCTGCTATCATTACTTCTACATGATTAGCCATCCCTACGGCTGTTATTACCGAATCCAGTGAAAACACTATATCCAGTATCAGGATCTGACCGATTACGCCAGAAAAGGAAACAATCTTTTTATTCTTCTTATCATGGTCTTCTGCTTCCAGTTTGTCATGCATTTCCGCGGTGCTCTTATAAATAAGAAATATTCCGCCAATAATTAAAATCAGGTCCCGTCCGGAAAGAGTAAGCTTTTCAATCCACTCCGGATCTTTAAAGTTCAGCAATGAGCCAAGATTGATGAGAGGAGCCGTAAGTGTCATTATCCAGGTTAATGACAAGAGTAATAAC
>DASSHD010000487.1:0-12921 GCA_035693085.1 Hanamia sp.
GTAAGGTACCGGAGTATCTATTTTATTTTTTTATTAATACCCATAACATGTTATATTGATTGGAAAAGAATCAGTGTAAACTTCAATTTGAAAAAAAATTGAAAGTTTTAAAAACTCTTTCATCAGGATTTGCTTTAAAAACTAAATTTAGACAGGAACTATTCCTGCCCAAATGATCGGCTTAGCTTATGTGCTTTTACTATACAAGGTGTTAAACAATTTCAATACAGAGATTCTTCTAAACATTTTCCCTCTGTAATTCTGAATCAAAATTTCACTTATTTATTGCTTTACTGTTCAGGCGTAAAAATAAAAAGTATATTATTAAAGATTAGATGTAAGAAATTATATTTAAAATCATGAAAATTGAGGTATAAATAAAAAGATTTTTGCCTTTTTTTAAAAAATAAATCGTTTTTTTGCACCTTAAAATTAAAAAAATGCATTCACTACGCCTAAATGCCCTCCATGAGCTTTTCTCACATTCAAGAAGTCACGAAGTACCGCCCTCTAAAAAAATCACCAGTTTTTTTGGAGAAAATGTATTTGATTTAAAAAAAGCACGCGAATTTTTAAGTGATGAGGCTTATAAAAGTCTTGTTTCCTCCATAAAAAATCAAACTAAGATTGACCGAAAAATGGGCGATCAGATAGCTTCTGCATTAAAAAGCTGGTCCGAGTCAAGAGGTGTTACTCATTACACCCATTGGTTTCAACCACTTACCGGTTCAACGGCCGAAAAACACGATTCCTTTTTTACATTAAAAAGTGATGGCAGCGCCTTAGAAGAATTTGACGGAGCTGCTTTAATACAACAGGAACCAGATGCTTCCTCTTTTCCAAGTGGTGGTATCAGAGCCACTTTCGAAGCGCGTGGTTATACTGCATGGGATCCTTCATCTCCTCCGTTTATCATTGAAATGGGAAATGGCAAAACACTTTGCATTCCTACAATATTTGTCTCTTATACCGGAGAATCTCTGGATGCGAAAACGCCTTTATTAAAATCTTCCCTGGCTCTTGAAAAAGCGGCAGTGGACGTGTGCCAGTATTTTGACAAAAATATTACCGGTGTAAAAGCGACTCTTGGTTGGGAGCAGGAATATTTTGTAGTAGATGCTGGTGTTGCCGGCAGCCGGCCAGACCTGATAATGACCGGACGAACTGTTTTTGGCCATGCGCCTGCAAAAGGGCAACAGTTAGAAGACCATTATTTTGGCGCTATACCTGAAAGAGTTTATTCCTTTATGCGTGATTTTGAAAATGAATGTTACCGGTTAGGTATTCCTTTAAAAACAAGGCATAATGAAGTAGCTCCTTCCCAGTTTGAATGCGCACCTATTTTTGAAGAAGTAAACCTGGCTGTAGATCATAATCTTTTAATGATGGATGTTATGACCAGGGTGGCCAAAAGACATAGTCTTATGGTATTGCTGCATGAAAAACCATTTGCCAAAATAAATGGTAGCGGTAAACATAATAACTGGAGTATGTCAACCAACACAGGCATCAATTTACTTGCGCCCGGAAGAACACCCAAAACCAATTTGATGTTCCTTACCTTTTTTGTGAATACTATCAAAGCGGTACACGATCATGCAGATTTATTAAGAGCTTCCATAGCTAGCGCAGGAAATGATCACAGGCTTGGCGCTAATGAAGCTCCACCGGCAATCATTTCCATTTTTATTGGAAAATATTTAACTGACGTTTTGAATGAAGTGGAAAAACGTGTGGGAAATAAATTTGACGAACAGGACGAAGCCATGTTGAAACTGGATATTCATAAAAGTATCCCTGAATTAATGTTGGATAACACAGACAGAAACCGCACTTCTCCTTTTGCATTCACCGGAAATAAATTTGAATTCAGAGCGGTAGGTTCCTCCGAAAATTGTGCTGGCCCGATGACTGTCCTCAATACGATTATGAGCGAGACCCTCATTCAATTTAAAACAGATGTGGACGCATTGATAGATAAAGGAGAAAAAAAGGAAATCGCCCTGATGCAAATAATTCAAAAATATATAGTAGAAAGTAAAAAGATATTATTCGAAGGAGATGGATACAGTCAGGCCTGGGAAAATGAAGCAGCAAAAAGAGGCTTACCTAACGTAAAAACAACTCCTCTTGCCCTGGATGCTTTTACAACAAAAAATGCGGAAAATATATTTGAACGCCATAATGTCTATTCTAAAAAAGAATCAGAAGCAAGGCATGAAATTTTATTGGAAAATTATACCAAAAGAATTCAGATTGAGGCCAGGATCATTGGCGATATGTCGAGTACTTATGTATTGCCTGCCGCTATCAAATACCAGAATGTATTGATAAAAAATATGAGAGGCCTGAAAGAACTTGGATTTGACGAAAGCAATTATGCTGCCCAAAAGTTGATAGCTCAAAAAATATCAGAACATATCAATGTAATTAATACGAGCGTAAAAGCAATGATTGAAGCAAGAAAAGTAGCTAACGAAATAAATAATTCAAGAGAAAAAGCAATTTATTATTGTGATAATGTAAAAAAATATTTTGATGAAATACGGTATCACGCTGATAAGCTGGAACTTCTGGTGGATGATGAATACTGGCAATTACCCAAATACAGGGAATTGCTTTTCCTGCGTTAAACAAAATTTGAAAAGGCGGTATAATTACCGCCTTTTTTATTGTTTTCTATTTCCTGCTAAACAAGAAGTTTTTAAAAAATGATTGTAAAAAACTTTAACAATACAGCATTTAAACTTAAAACCAATTTCATCATCTATTATTCAAATAAAAGTAAAATATGAAAAAATTATTTCTAATTGTAACAGCAGGTTTTTTTATCTCAGCAGGCGCTAATGCACAGGTTGCCAGGAATACCAATCCATCTCAAAAAATACAATCAGATTCTGCCCGCCATCATCATAGAGGTGAATTGATGAGTCAGTTGAATCTGACACCAGATCAAAAATCTCAAATGAAATCGCTCCGTCAAAGTAATAAGCAGGAAAGAGAAGCTATAATGAATGATGCAAGCCTTACACAGGAACAGAAGAAAGCAAAAATGAAAGAATTGCACCAATCACAATCAGAAAAAATGAATACAATCCTGACTCCGGACCAGCAAGCTAAGAGGAATGCTTATATTCAAAAAATGAGATCCGAAAGAAAAATGAATGACAGAAAAAACAGGAGTACTAACAAACCAGGAAGTGTTTCTCCGGGACAATAAATGACTATAAAGCATAAATGAATTCCCTTTGAAAATTAAAACCGGCTACTATTATATATAGTGGCCGGTATTTTTTAATAAGGAATCAGAACAGGGCTATCCGATGAAGATGACAACTACCTATTAAAAGTTCTAAGAAAATAATTTCATCTTTTTAATAAAATAATCCCAGGCAAGCTTTGTAATATCAGCTATGATTTTATCATTCTCTGTTTCATTTTCTTTTGAATTGGAAACAAAGACACTTATTACAAAATGAGTCCCATTTGGTAATGTTACAATTCCAATATCATTTACTGCGCCGGTAATTCCTTCTTTATTGGTATCTGAAGTTCCTGTTTTATGCGCTACTATTGTTCCTTCCGGCAATCGCCCTTTAATTCTTGCAGCGCCTGTAGTTGTTTGTACCATTACATTCCACAGAAAATGAAAACTTTTTTCAGACAGAATTTTTCCTCTGTAAAATTTAAGAAGTAATTGTGTGGCGGCTTTTGGAGTTGTCCAATTACTAAATTGAACTTCCCAATCTTTATGCAGTTGTTCTTCTGTGGACTTTATGGAAACATCTTTAATCCCAATTTCATGCATGTAGTTGTTTACCATTTTCGTCCCACCAATAAGCCTCAACAAAATATCACATCCGTTATTATCACTTTGGGCAACTGTATATTTTAAAATATCAGATAAATGAAGCACAACATTTCCGTTAGGATATTTTTCACGGATAGGACTCCATGTATTGGATAACAAATCACTTTTTTTTATTAAGATCTTTTTGTTTAAAGAAAATTTTCCTTTGTCCACTTCATGCAAAACTGCCAGCGCGATATGAAGTTTAAAAACGCTTTGCATCGGAAAATGCTCATCACCATTGATGTTTAATATGTTATTATTCTCAATACTACCATAAATAGAAACACCTACCTCAGCCTTTTTAGAGGTGATAATTTGTTCTATCTTTTGCCTTAGTTCATTGGTCTGCGCCTGCAAAGAAAAAGTGCAAAGAATAAATAAGTGGGTTATTATAAAAACCTTAGTAACCATTTTTCTTTAAAAATATTTTGGTAATTCTTTCTTATTTTAATTACACCAGGATCATTATAAAAATAAGAATCAGGCTTATTTGTTTGTTTACTCCAACATTCTTACAAATCTTCCTTCGATATGCTTTGTGGACAAAGACGTACTAATCTTGTTTGGTAATTTTATTTCACTACAGGAAACGCAGAGATTCTTAACCGGGCAGCTCCCATAGGAATCAATTTTATTTCCTCTTGTTTTGTATGAACATCCACAGGGCTTTGAGGCAATATGCCACACAAGCCATATTTATCCAATGTCCATTCGGGAATTAATTTCCCTTTTGCTTTTATCATTATAGGTACATCTTTTTGGTCAAAAGGAAAATTACTTTCAGGCCATGTTTTTTTTATGATTTCAAATTGTTCGGAAAGTGGTTTGCCACTTAATTCCAACCCATAATTCCACATACTTGCCGGATAAATATTGTAGGCAGGCCATTTGGTTTGATCTGCATCAGGCCGCCATTTTGAATCATCGGTAACAGATTCTTTACTATTTATTTTTTGATAATATTCATCAATTTTTAAAGAGAAAGTAAGCGGGCCATAATTTACACTTACACTGTTTTTATTTTCTGTCCATAATCTTAATGACAAATGCATTGGTAAGGTGAGTTCAATTACATCTCCCTGTTTCCATTTATTTTCAAGACGTATGTAAGAACCTGGATTTGAACTTACATTTACTTCATTTCCATTTATTTTTACTTTAGCATCAATGCACCAGCTTGGTATGCGTAGATACAATGGAAAACGCACCGGTGAAGAAGCGTTTACTTCTATCCTTATATTTTCATCGAAAGGATAATGAGTGATTTGCTTCAATGTAACGGTATGGCCTGAACGATTTCCAACTTTCACATTCACTTCACTACTGTTATACATCATCGCTGCAATTCCATTATCAGGAGTTGCCATCCACAAATGTTCTTCATAATAAGGCCATCCCTGCGAATGATTGTGCTGGCAACAACGACTGCTGAAAGGGTTCATTGTTAGAAAAGGGCCTGCATTTTGTATGCCAGGCGAATGATTTTTATTATCGCTTACTACCATGTTGGGCGCAGTCAAATAACGAAGTCCCCTGAAATCCGGCATGACTGCAGCAGGATATGTATTGAAAGCAACATCTTCGCAATTATCTGCCCACATTGGATCTCCTGTAATACCGGATAATATTTCATCGCTTGACATTTGCTCTACCATTCCACAGGTCTCTACCCCCTGGCGTGGATCTGTATAACCCTTTCGGGCATTTTCATCTGCACCATACATACCTCCCGGAACTTGTCCGTAAATATTTCTTACGAGATGAAAATCGTTATAAGTGGCTTTCAAAAGACTGCTGTCTTTGGTTTGCATATAATAAGTAGCAGGCTCCCGGAAACACTGTGCTATATTCACATTATGCCAGTTAGGTAAATTATTCTTTTGATCCCAGTCGGCTGTATTCCTGAAAATTTTCGTTGCTAAATCAAGAAGTGATTTTTCGCCTGTGTGATCATACAACCAATAAATACTGTACAGGTTATCACCGCCGCGGCTGTTTTCCCAATAGGTTTTTAAAAGAATACTGTCAGGGACTGTTGATTGCCAATGAAAATATTTGGTCATAAAAGGAATTACCCGTTGATCATTGCTATATTCGTAATACGATTGCAGACACCATAGCATTATCATATTAGGCCACAGGTCTGGTATCTTTACAATTTGATTTTCTTTATTTCTCACCACTTCACCAGGACCGAAAAAACCATCCGGGCGTTGGCTTTCAAAAACTTTTTCGAGCCATGATCTGGTTTCGACAATAATGGATTTGTCATTTAAAATGTAGCCCATGTCTCCGTATCCTTTCAACCAATAAGGTACTTCTTCCCAGCCATGATCCCCTTTGCCGGTATCGCTATACCATGCGTTATTTTTCTTCTCGAGCCAGGCGCTTATTTCACCGAGCTTGCCGGTTAATCCATCTCTTTGCAGTTCCAAATATTTTAAAATCCATCCTTTTGGTTTAATAGCACCGACCGGAAGTTTTATAAATACTAAAGGTTCCAATGGTTTTTTATTGCTGACGTAATATGAATTGTAAGTCGCAGTGGATGGGCGTTCTACTACGGTTGGTTTTAAATCATTCTGCGCATTTGATTGAAGAGAACAAAGAAGTAAAAGCAAAATAGTAAAGCAACAATTATTCAATATTTTCATTTTCATAATTAACATTTTCATGCCATTTAGGACTGATCTCAATAGTTATATAAAAGTTTCACTCCTACCCTATTGATTGCCCAACTGGTAACCCAGAAAGGTTTTGAAATCTGCATGTTTTAAACCTTATGTCGGCAAAAAATTAAATGGAACCTCACTCTACAACCCTATACAATTTTTCATTTACCGCTTTCAATTTTTCAACCGGCATTTTCATCACTTTTCTATCATAAGTCATGAAACCATTTACTTCGCCTTCTACATCTGTTGTTTGTGTATAAACTGCTGCAGATAAACCGGCTTTAATTAATTCTGCCAGCTTAACGGTTAATGATTGATATCTTTTAAAAAGGCTGTCATTACTTTTAAAACTTTGGTAGCCCCAGCTTTTTTCCTGCCAGGTATGGCCCTGTATGGGTAATCCGAGTCCACCAAATTCTCCCAGCACCAAAGCTTTCTTAGCTCCAAAAATATCCGGGCGTGGCATAGCGGGATCAGGATAATTATGTAAGTCTTCTATATCGCCAACGGGATAAAAATTGCCGCCACTGGCGCTGTTAACTAACCTTGATGGATCTTTTTGTTTTGTCCAGTTGGTAATTTCCACGGTTTTAAATTGTCCCCACCCTTCATTAAAAGGTGTCCATACAATAATGCATGGATAATTGTGCAAGGCATCCATAATTGCATTCCACTCTTTGCGGTAATAACCTTCACTTTCAGGAGTACGATCTCTTTCGGTAGCTCTTCCCAGCACACCGGGCCTGGGTTCCCATTGATTACCGAGATCACCGCTTGGCATATCCTGCCATACCATTATTCCGATGCTGTCGCAGTAATAATACCAGCGTGCAGGTTCTACTTTTATGTGTTTGCGTATCATGTTAAAACCCATATCCTTGATTTTTTCAATATCAAATTTTAAAGCGGCATCCGTTGGTGCTGTATATAATCCATCGGGCCACCATCCCTGATCAAGGGGGCCAAATTCAAATAAAAATTTATTGTTGAGCATCATCTTTTTGATTCCATTAGCATCAGGTGTCACAGATATTTTCCGCATTGCAAAATAACTTTTTACTTGGTCCACAGCTTTGCCTTTACGCATCACCGTTATTTTCAAATCATACAAAAAAGGATGCGAAGGCGACCATGTTTCAGGATCAGGGATTGACAATGTTACAGAAGTATCAGTCCTGGTTTTCTCAGCTACTTTTTCATTGCCTTTCCAGGCAGTGAATGTCAATTCATCCCCTGGCTGCATATTCTGAACAGAGGCGCTTACTTCAATATTTTTATTATCAAGGTCCGGAGTTTGCTTAGTGGAAGCAATATAAGTTTCAGGGACTGTTTCCAACCAAACTGTTTGCCAGATACCGGTTACGGATGTGTACCAGATTCCTTCGGGATGCACCACTTGTTTGCCATGCGGCTGCGGACCATCATCAGTCGGATCCCAAACACGAACGGTTAGAAGCTGTTTCGTCCCTTTCTTTAAAGCATCTGTTATATCAAAAGTAAAAGGATCGTAACCGCCTTCATGACGGCCTATCTTTTTGCCATTTACATAAATATCGCTTCTCCAGTCAACAGCGCCGAAATGTAATAATATTCTTTTATCTTCTCGTTTAGAAGGAACCGTTATATTTCTTTGATACCAGAGAATACTATCTTTTCCCACTGTTTTACTCACGCCTGATAAAGCAGATTCAACTGCAAACGGAACTAATATATCTCCCTGGAAAGTTGCAGGAATATTTTCATTGTCCGAAACAGGAAGTATAGCATATTGCCAAAGGCCGTTCAGGTTTTGCCAGTCATTTCTTTGCATCTGCGGGCGTGGGTAATCGGGCAAGGTATTAGCAGGATTTACATCATTAGCCCATTGAGTGGTAATATGCCCGGGAACGATTTTCCATGATGCCTGCTGCGCCTGAGCAAAAAAACTAATTGATAAACCAACAAATAAAAGTTGAATCTTTTTCATAGCAATAATAAAATTTATTTTCAGAAACACAATTTATATGATAACCGTCAGAATGAAAAATCCTTTTACATTTACTATTGAATGCATCAGCATAAGAATTTCAATGTAAATAATTTGCATGATTCTTTCCATAGTGTTTTGAACCTTCTTCATTACTCATCTGGTAAACAAGCTTACAATACAGTAGGCAAACAAATATTCATAATTTCGTACTTATTCAATAAAACTCTATTCTATTTCAAACAAAAGAAATTGAGTTTTTTCCAAAGGATTAAAATTATTATCTGCAACAAAAATGAATGACCTCTTACCATTAGAAAGTGTAGGGCCAAAAGTTACTCCTTCAATATTGTCAATATAAACTCCCAGATCATCCATATTCAAAAGTAATTTTTTTGAAACCATTTTTATCTCTGGTTTATCTTTCAAAGAAAAAATATTATTTATGTTTTCTGCTGAAGAGAGATCAGCGAGAAATACTTTTATAGCGCAGGCTAATCGTCCTGTGGAGTAAGAACGTTCGAGCACCAAAAGCTTGTTTTTCCCTAACCATAAAATATCGGAAATCCCGTTTAGCTTAAATGCAGAAGGAGTAATGGGTGGATACGCAACAGGATCAATAGTGTAAGCATATTGGGCTACAGGCTTTTTACTTTTTACATCAAATTTTATAATTCTTATGATCCCTGTAGAATCTCCTGTGCCCGCGCGCTGCCCATCCTGGTATAACGGTTCTTCCACACTTACAAAGAGATTTTTATAATTATCATCAAAAGTTAATCCTTCAAAAACACCATTTTGCCTCGGACCATTTTCACTCGATTGCATGTGTAATTGAGGTGGCAATTGAAAAGTATCTAAATAATTCCCTTTGGTATTTATTTCAGTAACAGCAGGATTTTCCAGGATTGTTCTTTTTGAATTCACAATTCTTTCACCTTCGCTACTCCAGACAAAAGTATTGTTTTTGGGGTCGTACCTTAGTGCTTCAGGATCGGGAGTATGGGCAGGATCTTGCCTCGAATTGGGATAAAAATTACCCATTCTGTTTCGTAAAAAAGTATTTCCGGCAAATACCACACTATCAATTCTATTTTGATGGATCAATACTCTGGCAGTATAAAATCTTGAAGGATTTTTATCAGAGCGATCATCAGATATCAGGTAATATTCATTTTTTGGGGGATTGTAATCTATCCCGGAAAGTCCACCAATGATAGTATTGTCGTACTCTTTATTAAAAGGTACTACATACTGGTCAAGGAATTTTAAATGATTTATACTCTGTATTTTTCTATTTTGTCGGGTAGCGGAACATGATGAAAGGAATAGGATTGCAAAAAAAAGAGAAATAAAAGGTAGTTTCTTATTCACAATAATGAGTTGAATTACAAATTTGCATAAAGTTTGCGGTAAATAAAGAGGAAATACTTTAATAATGGTATTTTATAATTATTTCTTAGTACAATTTTTTTACTTAAAAATTCTCCTTTTATGAAAGAGTCTGTCATTACCGAAAAAACCAGCATAAATCAGCCTGCGTGGCTCACAATTTTCAGGGTAGCATTGGGCCTGATTCTTTTTTGGAAAGCTATCGTATTTATTCGTAACACAACTTTATTACAATCATTGATCCAAAATACAGGGATAGGTATCTTTTCTAAAAATTCAGAGGCTTTAGCTTTTATAGTTGCCTACTTAACATTGCTGTGTGGTTTTTTTATACTAAGCGGACTTTTTACAAGAATTTCATCAATTGTACAAATCCCTATTCTCTTTGTTGCTATATTTTTTGTCAATTCAAAAAGTATTGATCAAGGTATTTTTGAAATAATACTTTCAGTTGTTGCCCTTTTCTTATTAATACTTTTTGCAATTAAGGGTAGTGGTGCTATTTCTGCTGATGAATATTTCAGAAGTTATTACAAAGCTGGTGAGCAGGATGGAAATACTTCAAGGTTCTTTAAAAAAAGATAGAAGAATATTTTTTAAATCTATCCTGCTCATTTTACTGGAGTTTCCACATTTTTAAACCAGTCTTTAATAAAATCCTTATTAATCCTGCATTTTAGCGTTTTACAAAGTGTAAACAGAGTATCTTTTTGAGATTCCCCATAATTTTCTGGCGCAAATACTGAAACCTTTACTGGGCCTAAATTTTATGACACTATGCGTTTTAAAGTCTTTGCCGATGTTGGATTTAAAGCGCCAGATTAATAAGAAATGGGTAAACTCCAGTCATCTTAAATAATCCTACACAATCAAGAATTATAAAATATTCTTTAATAAAAATGTTGAAAAAAATTTTATGATTTCAAAGAATGAGTATTTTTGTTCTTTGATAATCTGCAATTCATGCCAGGACTAAAAAACTGCTTTTCTCAATTTCTTTCTGTAAAGAAAATTTTGAAAATAAAACTGCCTGCCGAAAATTATCTCATTCAATTTTTTTAAAAAAAATAAAATATAGAAATGAAAAAGATTTTATTGACTATTCTTATTATCGTAATCGTTGCGATAGCAGCTCTTTTATCTTATGTAAAGTTTGCATTACCCAATGTTGGTTCCGCCTCTGACTTACATGTTGTCATTACTCCGGAAAGGGTTCAACATGGTGAGTATCTTGCGAATCACGTATCGCTTTGTATGGATTGTCATTCTACCCGTGACTGGAGTAAATTTTCAGGGCCAATGATACCAGGCACCAATGGAAAGGGGGGAGAACTTTTTGATGAAAAACTTGGTTTCCCCGGCATATTCTATTCAAAAAATATTACTCCGGCAAATATAAAAGACTGGACTGATGGGGAAATTTTCCGAACCATTACAACCGGTGAAGATAAATTTGGGAATGCTCTTTTTCCTGTAATGCCCTATCATTATTATGGTAAAATGGATAAAGAAGATATTTATGATATTATCGCTTATATCAGAAGCCTTCTTCCAATAGAAAATAAAGTTCCCGACCGTAAGATAGATTTTCCAATGAATTTTATTGTGAATACGATTCCATCAAAAGCTTCATTTGTGATAAAACCGCCTAAGTCGGATACTATTAAATATGGCGCGTATTTAGTGAATGCTGCTGCTTGTATGGAATGCCATACACCGGTAAAAAAAGGACAAATCATTCCCAAACTCGCTTTTAGCGGTGGGCGCGATTTTCACATGCCTAATGGTGTAGTAAATTCAGCCAATATCACTCCTGATAAAACAACCGGAATAGGCGGCTGGACTGCAGAAGAATTTGTAACAAGATTCAAGGCTTATGTTAATCCTGCAAATCTTCCAACAATGACTGCTAACGATGTAAATACTGTTATGCCGTGGAGCATGCTGGGGGGTATGGATACCTCTGATTTAAGATCTATTTATGCTTATTTACAAACGATAAAACCTATAAAAAATGAAGTAGTTCATTTTGTATCTTCTAAGGATGAGAAAAAGTAGAACGATTTAGAATAGGTTTTCAAAGAGTACATTATTAGTGTTTACATTAAATTACTTCGAATGAAATTACATTCTAAAATTATTAATATCCTTCTGGAATACCTGTTAAGTCAAAAAATTATATTCGTTTTTTAAATAGTATCTTTTATAACTGAGAAAGTTCAAAGGATGGAAAATAGATTTCTACTTATAACTTAGTTTACTGTAATAAACCAAAATAAGAATTAATCAGGTTAAAACGTTTTCCTTGTCAATTCACCATCAATTTACCAAATCATCTTATTTATTTCCTGACGATGGCATTGGCGGCATTGGCGGCATTCCTTCTTTATCCTTCTTGGGAGGTTTATTATCGGGATGAGGGTCGCCATGATGGCAAGTATAGCAAGTTACATATTTTAGCATATAGCTTACAGCAGAAGTATCTGTCGGCATTACAAATTTACTGCTATCTATTTCCTCCGCAATTTGTTGGAAATGATTCTTATTGATATCAATATTCATTAACATCATTTTGCGGGCAATTTGTTTTTCAGGTTTATCATCCTTTGCAAATTCTATCTTATCTGTTTCCCTGTTCTTTACATGACAATAGGTACATTTCACACCAAGCGAAGCAGTAAAAAAGTGCATTACACTATCAAGAGCATCTTTTGAAATATCTTTTGGCAAAATATGCAGATTGTGAAACCTCGGCTGGTGCGATGTTGTGAAAGCCTGAAAACTAAAAACGCACAACAAACAAGCTGCAATTACAATAAAACTTTTTTTCATTTATTTTAGATTTGAATACCGAAAGTATAAAAAAAATGATTATCGGATTTAAAAAAAATAATTCGAAAGAAATAAGTTTTTAACATTTTTAGATTAATGTGAATAAGTAAATTAGTAAAAGAGTCGTTTCATTTTTTATATTTTATTGTATAAAAAAAATTATTTAAACCAAAAAATAAACTATTGACAGAAAAAATTATTAA
>DASSHD010000488.1:0-8478 GCA_035693085.1 Hanamia sp.
ATGCAATTCATCTGCACTTTTAACACGATCCCCGATTTTATATCAGTACTGTCATCGTACAGAAGACGGTTTATGTATCTGCCATCAGATAAGCGGTCGCTAAAAACAGAATTCCCTCTTCCATTTGTGAATTCAACTCCATTAGCATATTCGATAAACTGGTAATAATTAGCCACACCGGGTGGATCCTGAAAATTGGCGACTGCATACAAATTATCTTTTCTTCCGGCCACAAAGCTTATGGAATCTAAATACACGGGCTGAGGCATAGTAGAAGTCGCGGTATATGTATTGTTATCTGCCGAAACATATAAAGAATAAGTATTACCCGGTTTGCCCTGTAATTTATGTGTAGAATAAATGCCCGGAGTTGTTTCAGACAAGGTATCTACCAGGCCATTACCTGTTATAGTCACAAAAGCTCCTGATACCGGAGGAAAAACATTATCCGATGAATAATAAACTGACTTTGAAATATTTACTAAATAAGGTCCTGCTTTGTTAGTTATTTCTCCAGTAATAACAGTTCGTATGCTTGCATTTTCCAAATTTACATTTATTACTTTTTTGCATCCACAAAAAGTTGAGATTATTATTAAACCCTGAAATAAATATTTTATTTTAAAACATTGCATTGTTCTCAAAATTTAAAATTGTATGTGATTGACGGCACCCATCTAAAAAGAGAATATTGAACAGCCTGTGTTTTTTCAAGGTCTGCAGGATCATTTTGAAATTGAATAAAATAAGGATTTTCGTGGCCATAAACGTTATATAGTGAAAATGTCCAGCTCCCCTCAATTTTTTTTGTTTTCTTTCCTTGTAAAGTAGCGCTTAAATCAAGCCGGTTATATGAAGGCATGCGGTAACTATTTCTTTTTGTGTAATAAAAAACAGTTTGACCATTCACGTTATATTTTCCGGCAGGCCAGGTAACCGCATTTCCTGTGTTAAATACGAAATCGCCTGAAAGCGTCCATTTTTTATTAGCCTTAAATATGGCTACTATGGCAATGTTATGCGTTTGATCTTGTGTGGCAGGATACCATAAATCATTGTTGATTCCATCAATCTGCCGTTCGGTACGCGAAAGCGTATAGCTTATCCAGCCGGTTAATTTTCCATAATTCTTTTTCGCATAAAGTTCCAGGCCATACGCCCTTCCTTTACCAAACAACAATTGTGACTCAACATTTTCATTTGCAACAAGTACCGCCCCGTTTTTATAATCAATTTGATTTTGCAAAAACTTGTAATAAATTTCTGCTGAAAATTCATACTGATTGTGATTGATATTTCTGTAATAGCCTAACGATTCCTGATCAGAAATTTCCGGTTTTACATTATTACTGCTTGGTATCCACAAGTCTGTAGGATTGGCTCCTGTTGAATTGGAAAGCAGATGCAGATTTTGCACATTACGGGAATAAGAAATTTTCAACGAACTCAATTTATTCAACTGGTAAGTAGCAGCAAACCTGGGCTGAAGATTCCAATAGGATTTTACGATACTTCCTGATGAATAAGTAGCCGTATCTATTGTATTTCCATTAGAATCATAGCTATAAAAATTGCCTGGCCCCAACACGTTAAATGAAGATAATCGCAAGCCGGTGTTAAACTTTATTTTGTCCGAAACATTCCATTCATCGGAAATATATGCAGCGCCATCCAATGCATATTTGTTTTGAAGATTTACCGGATTATAGCTCGAGGTAACAGAAGTTTGGATCTGCCCGGGGTTAAATACATGTTCAGTCAAATTGAAGCCAAAATTAATTTTGTTTTTGGTGTTGGCATAATATTGTAAATCTTCTTTTAATGAAAAATCTTTTATTTTAGAAACGATTTCAATATTATTAGTAGTCTGGTTAATAATAATATTATAATTGTAATTGCTATAAATTAATGAAGTATTGGAAAATAATTTACTGCTGAAAATATGATTCCATCTGAGAGTAGCGGTGGTATTGCCCCATTTAATTCCGAACTGATTACTGTAGCCAAGATCATCCTTCCCAAAATAACCTGATAAAAATAACCTGTTTTTTTCGCCTAACTGGTAATTGGCTTTTGCGTTGATGTCGTAAAAATAAAGAATGCTTTTATTAACATCACTGTCGCTTGAAAGTTTTAAAAATAAATCGGCATACGTGCGCCTGGCGCTTATCATAAACGATCCTTTATCTTTTACAATCGGGCCTTCCACATTTAAGCGTGATGATATCAAACCTATTCCGCCGGTTACTTTATAATTTTTATCATCACCATCTTTCATTCTTATGTCTAATAAAGAAGATAAACGCCCACCATATTGTGCGGGCATATCGCCTTTATAAATCGTTACGTCTTTGATGGCATCAGAATTAAATGTAGAAAAAAAACCGAGGAGATGTGAGGCGTTATAAACAGTAGCCTCATCTAATAAAATCAAATTCTGATCTGCACTGCCGCCGCGGACAAAAAACCCTGTTGAACCATCGCCGCCAGATTTAATACCAGGTAACAATTGAATTGTTTTTAAAATGTCTTTTTCACCAAAAAGAACAGGCACATCTTTGATTTCATTCATTGACAGCTTTTGCATTCCCGGCAATGTGCGGGTAATATCATTCCTTCTTCCTGAAATGACCACATCCTGCAATTGAGTTACCGAAGGGATCATTTCAATCGGCAGCATCATGTTCTTTGTTAAGGAAATTTTCAGAGTATCGTTTTTATAGCCAGAAAAACTGGCTACTAATGTGTAATTTTTTTCAGGAGCAGTAATAGAATAAAAACCGTAGCCATTGCTTAAAACACCCAATTCACGATTTTCGAGTAAAACAATACTGGCCCCAATGAGCGTTTCACCGGTATTGTAATCCTTTATGGTCCCGCTAATCGTATGCTTTTGTTGAGCAAAACAAAAATGACCGGCCAACAGGGTAATAATTAAAAGAAAACCTTTCTTCACTTAAAAACAATTTGAAATAAACTGAAAACAGTCTGCAAAAATACCTCTTAAAGATTATCTGATAGAATCTTTTGTTACACAGAGATTATAACAAAGTATTTGTTAATTCATTAAAAAATATTCTCCTTATTAAAAAATGATATCCGGATTATGTGATAATATTCTGAAAACCCTTTACTATTCTCTAAATGAAGTATAAAAAACTATCTTATCGGCTTTATTTGTTTCAACGCTTCTTCTGCATCTTCTACCGGGCGCTGACATGTTTTATTTTCACACACGTAGATCATCGTTTTGCCTTTCATTAATTTATTTTCCAGTAAAGGAAGATCGCCTTCGTTTTCACCACCAAGATAAATAGTATTTGGCAAATATTTTTTTTGCAGATCTGAAAGTTTTTGTTGCCAGCTATTTCCTACAATGGCTACTTCATAAGGCGGCTGAATCTCCAACGCCATTACTTGTGCCCAATTGCTATAGTAACCGGGTGTTTTTTGAATATCATCGGCCACGTTCTTTACCATTTGATCAGATTGTTCTTCATAATTTTTATTTTCAAAATACAGACTCAAAAGCAAAAGATTTTTTGCCATCTCACTATTGGAAGAAGGGATCACATTATCTGAAACCTCCATTTTGCGTGCTATCAGGTTGCTATATTGATCATCTGTATAAAAGAACATTCCGGAAGTTTTATCAAAAAAATGTTCTTCAACATAACGGGTAAGACTATATGCTTTCTGCAAGTAGGTTTCATCAAAGCTTACCTGGTAATAACTGATCAATGTATTTATTAAAAAAGCATAATCATCTAAAAAAGCAGGAATAGTAGCCTCTGCATCAGTAAAATTCCTGTACAACCCTCCATCTTTTGTTTCGATATTCTTTAACAGGAAATCAATATTCCTTTTTGCGTGAGATAAGAAATTTTTATCTCCAAAGGTGCGATAAGCATCTATAAAACCTTTTGCCATAAGGGCATTCCATGAGGTTAATATTTTATTATCGGTATTGGGTCGAACCCGTTTCTTTCTCTGCTCAAATACTATTTTCTTTAAGGAATCAATTTTTTGATTCAGTTGACCCGTTGTGAGTTTATATTTTTTTTCAAGATTTTTTTCGCCCAAATTAATATCAGGAATATTCTCTCCCGATTCCCAGTTACCACTTTCCGTTATCCCAAAATAATCGCAAAAAAGAGGAGCCTCTTTTCCCAAAATCTTTTGAATTTCTTCTTTCTTCCATACATAAAATTTTCCTTCTTTCCCTTCGCTATCGGCATCAAGAGAAGAATAAAATCCTCCCTCCGGCGAAGTAAGTTCACGGTTCACAAAATCAATCGTTTCATAAACTATTTTTTTGTATAAAGAATTACCCGTTACCTGGAAAGCATGACTGTAAAGGCTTACAAGCTGAGCATTATCATAAAGCATTTTTTCAAAATGAGGGGCATGCCAGATGGAATCTGTGGCATATCTTGAAAAACCGCCGCCTACCTGGTCATAAATTCCTCCAAGAGCCATATTATCCAAAGTAGTTTCTACAGATTTAAGCGCTTCCTTATTTCCACCGAGATAATAATATTGTAAAAGATATTCCCATATAGCGGGCATAGGAAACTTCATTCCTCCTTTGGTACCGCCTTTTACCATATCAATTTTAGTACTCAATCCGGCAAACATTTCATTTAGCGTTTTCATATTGAATGAAATATCACTTTTATTCATGGGTACATTTTCAATATCCCTTATTCCTTTAGATACATTTTCTGCCTGCTCCTGTAATTTTGCCCTGTCAGTTTTGTAGAGATTAGCAAAATATTCTAACAACTGAATCCAGTTTTTTTTAGGGAAATAAGTACCTGCAAAAAAAGGCTTGCCATCAGGCATTGCCAGTGCATTCAAAGGCCAGCCGCCACTTCCGTTTATTAGGTAAGCAGCATTCATATACACCTGGTCCACATCGGGTCTTTCCTCACGATCTACTTTAATACAAATAAAATTTTCGTTCATAATGTTGGCAACTGAAGTGTCCTCATAACTTTCATGCTCCATTACATGACACCAGTGGCAAGCGGCATATCCAACACTGATGAGTAACATTTTATTTTCTTTCTTTGCCTTATCCAGGGCTTCTTTCCCCCATGGATACCAGTCAACAGGATTATGAGCATGTTGTAAAAGGTATGGGCTTGTTTCGTGTATCAATTCATTTGTGTACATAAATTTTTTGTTTTCTTTTGATGAACTTTTCTGGCCGCAGGAGGTAAGGTTACAAAGTAATAAGGCAAAATAGAGAATATATAATTTGGTGCGTAGCATTATCGGATATGATCATCCACTTTTATTGATAAAGGTAACTCAAATCTGAAGAATCAGTTTAAATGCTCATGTCAGGCATCGGTCTCCTTAAATGCAAGATGCTCTTTGTAGGACATTGATTTTTCATGTCAGGCATCGTCTCCTTAAATGCAAGATGTTCTTTGTAGGACATTGCTTTTTCAAAGGGACGATGCGTTGAATTGCGCATCGTCTCCTTAAATGCAAGATGCTCTTCGTAGGACATTGATTTTTCAAAGGGACGATGCGTTGAATTGCGCATCGTCCCCATTAAGTGAAAAGAAATAACAAAAATAATCTATGGGGACGATGCTTGACAACTGTTCAGCAAACAAAGAAATAAGGAGGAATTCTATTTTTATTTTTATGCCCGAATAAAAAACCTCTGAATGCAGAAATACAAAAATATCTTTCATAGATTTATCTTCGCTTATATATGAAAGGAAGGGAAAGGTTTTATACCATATTTACACTGGGGCTGCTTTCTGCAATGGGTGCATTTTCTATTGATATGTATTTGCCGGGTTTCCCGGAGATAGCCAAAGACCTTCATACAACGATTGCCCACATTACTCTTTCAATTACCAGTTTTTTTATTGGTATCTCTATTGGTCAGATGATTTACGGTCCTCTGCTCGATAAATATGGACGAAAAAAACCTTTGTATATCGGGCTGATTGTATATTTGCTTACATCAATCGCCTGCGCTTATGCACCTACTGCTAATGCATTGATAGCAATAAGATTTTTGCAGGCATTGGGATCGTGTGCCGGCATGGTGGCTTCGCGTGCATTGGTGAGAGATATTTTTCCTGTGGAAGAAAATGCAAAAATATTTTCTCTGCTGATGTTGGTTCTTGCTTTATCGCCTATCGTAGCGCCTACTTTAGGCGGGTACATGTCGTCCATGTTTGGATGGCAGTCCATTTTCTTTGTACTCGCATCCATTGCTGCGGTAACTCTTTTATTGGTTTATTTTAAATTACCCACCGGAAGAAAGCCGGAAACTTCTTTGTCATTACTACCCCGGCCAATTATTAATGGATTTTTGGAAGTGTCCAAAGTACCTCAGTTTTACACTTATGCTTTTGCGGGAGCTATTGCTTCATCCGGATTGTATGCCTACGTAGCAGGCTCTCCATTTGTATTCATGGAATTGTACCATGTATCGGATAAACATTATGGATGGATCTTTGCTTTTATCGCTATGGGACTAATTACTGCAAGCCAGGTAAATACTTTATTGCTGAGAAAATATTCAAGTGAACAAATTATCAGGGCTACATTATTTTGTCAGTGCCTGGCAGGAATAGCATTGGTTCTGGGAACATGGTTTCATCTTTTGGGATTATTTTCTACCATCTTCCTGATCTGGGTTTTTCTAAGCACACAAGGTTTTGCATTTCCCAATTCATCAGCGCTTTGCCTCGCTCCTTTCACTAAAAATGCAGGAACTGCTTCAGCATTAATGGGTGCTATACAACTCGGTATCGGCGCTATTTCTACCGCAATGGTAAGTATATTCGCCAATAATACTGCCATGCCGATGGCTGCTGTAATGTGTGTATGTGCAATGAGTAGCTTTGTGGTTTTGTTGATTGGGAGAAGAGTAATCGCCTCTTCAAAAATTTCATTTACTGAAGAAGAATTTTAATTATGATTTTTATAGTCCACTCAAAACATGGCGCCTAAAATATCTTCAGCATTCATATTGTGAAAATATTTTCCGATCTCATATTGATCCAATACTTTCCTGATCTCTGTTTCTTCATGAAGTGTATTTTCTAATGCTAGTTCTACATCAGAAATATCTCTTTCATTAAAAAAATCACCGTATATCTTTACTTTTTTTATCACGCCTTTCTCTACCTCAAGATTCATTTCCAAAGTGCCGCCATCATTTCTAATTCCTTTTTTAAAATTGTAATCGGGAGATTCCCCATAATTCCATTCCCAGGTTGCATATTTTTCATCACGGATTTTTTGGATAGCAGCAAGATCCTTTTCAGTAAATTCATACAGCACACAATCATCATAAGTAGAAAGAATATGATTGATGATCTTATCTGCAAACTCCTCAATAGTGATAGGTGTTTTTAAATGTTCAGAAATATTAGTAACCCGCTTTGGTACTGATTTTACTGCCTTATCTGAATATTTTAAAGGATTTATTTTTAAAGCACCACTTACATTTTTCATCTCCGACGTGAATAAAAGTGTGCCATGATGAAGCACTTTATTTTTGAAAACATGTTCGGCATTTCCGGAGAATTTTTTTCCATCAATCGTAAGATCATTCCTTCCTTCAAACCTGGCATCTACTCCCAGCGACCGTAATACTTCAAGCATTGGTAAAGTATATTTTTTAAAATCAACCATCTCCGTATTTTCTCCCGTTTTGGTAAAGGAGTAATTCAGATTTCCCAAATCATGATAAACCGCACCCCCACCGGAAAGTCTTCTTACCACCTTAATATTATGCTCTTTTACATAATCAATATTTATTTCGGCTAACGTATTCTGATGTTTCCCTACAATAATGGCATTATCATTTTGCCAGAGCATAAAACAATCTTCTTTGATATGTTTAAAAATATACTCGTCTGTAGCAATATTAAAATACGGATCAGTAGAATGATGATGGATACAAAGCATATTTGGTTTTGATCAAATTTAGTTCAGATTTAATAAGTAAAAACCATAAAATCTTTTTGAAGAAGAAATGTTTCTTATTTCAAAAATGTTTTTATAGTAAAACTAATAATGAGAATTTAGATTCCTTATATATTTTTTATGTCAAACATCGTCTCCTTAAACGTATGATGTTCTTTGTAGGACATTGATTTTTTAAAGGGACGATGTGTTGAATTGCGCATCGTCCCCATCAAGTGAAAAGAAACAACAAAAATAATCTATGGGAGACGATGACAACTGTATAGCATCGTCTCCTTAAACGTATGATTTTCTTTGTAGGACATTGATTTTTCAAAAGGGACGATGTGTTGAATTACGCATCGTCCCCATTAAGTGAAAAGAAACAACAAAAATAATCTATGGGAGACGATGCTTGACAATAATTAAAAATCATTCTGAAGAAAAAATGTTTCTGATTTCAGAAATGTTTTTATAGTAAAACTAATAATGAGAATTTAGATTCCTTATATATTTTTTATGTCAAACATC
>DASSHD010000489.1:0-2273 GCA_035693085.1 Hanamia sp.
GTAATAAAGTAATTCTGGTTTTTGATGGTTCCAGTCGCCGGGTACATTTAACGTAACGGAAGGAATAAATCCATATTCATAAAAATCGTATTTACCAAATGGCTTCTGATCTTTCCAAACCGGTTTCCCGCCGGCGCCCGAGTTAAACGGATCAACAATTATTTCCCATTTGCCATCAAGACTGATGTGTTGACGGCCATGAGCATTTGCAAGCAAGTTTGCGTATTGGGCTTTGGAAGAAAAACCGAAGAAGAAACAAAAAGCAAAAACTAAAATTATTTTCATTTTGCTAATCTATAAAAATAAAAGGAGGATTGGCTTTTTTGGGTGCATTTTAAAATGTCACGGGTTGGTGAGGACACCAACCCGGGCGGCCTGCCGTGGGAGTGTCCCACCGCCCACTTTCAACACTGCGACATCTTGAAATGCACCCTCTTTTTACATTTTTTTGTTTATTAATTGCTAAAAGATTCGAAAAATTAATGCGGTTAGTGTTGATGATTCATCTGTAAGAATTATAAAAACATAGAACATATTGTTTGCTCCCGCTTCCAATAAAAAGATAACAATTATCCGGATATTGTATCAGATGTTTTTAAAGAGAAATACTTTAGATAAAATACAAATCCAATCATAAAAATTTTCATAGATGGGATTTTTAACGGATTTATAATCCTGGAGGTAAACTTCTATTATACCCTTTTCTGATATCAATAATAATCTCATTTTTTTATTTAAAGCAAGGCGATTCCAGCAAAAGTCCGGCTACACTGAATTTTAGCGATAAATAATTTTATCACCAGGTGTTATTAATATCCTTATCGCTTGTTGCAAATTGACTGTTAAATCATTGATAGTTTTATTGCATCTGGCATAATAAATGATACCATTTTTTTAAACAAAAAAATACATCAATAATTAAAAATTATAAAAAATGAAAAAGTTATTTCTAATAGTTGCAGTACCTTTTATGGTAACCGCAACAGCTAATGCACAAACTACTCCCGCATATCTCAAAAAAGAAACTGCTTCAATAAATAAAGATATAAGAATTGATAAAGCAAAAGAAGATAAAATGAAGAGGGAGGAAAGACAGGAAACGAAAAAGCTGAAGAAACTGGGAGGCACTGAAGTTAGTTATCAATCAAAGCAGGCATTTGAAAGAGATTTTGGCATAGTCAAGTTAATATCCATGGAAAGACTGGCTAATTATGATGAATTCACATTTACTAAAAACGGTGAAACATTGTCAGCCTTTTATAACGCAAATTCAAATCTGGTAGGGACTATACAAGATAAAACTTTCGCAGATTTGCCTTTAAAAGCCCAGGAATTTATACGTAAAGAATACAAGGATTACGCTCCGGGTGATGTAATACTTTTTGATGCAAACGAACAGGATCCGGATTTTAGCGATATGATTTTATTTGGACTACAGTTTGAATCTAAAGACAGCTATTTTATAGAAATGAAAAAACCGAGTCAAAAAATAGTGTTACAGGTAATGAAGAATGGTGAAGTCAACTATTTTACACAGCTTACCTAGTCTGAAAAAGTTTGTTTAGTAAATGGTAAACATAAGCATGGTTTCAATGATGGTGAAGTGTAATGATGTTGCAGTTCGGCCTGTAAGTAAGAAGGCTTCTTGATTTGCAATGATAAGACTTTGTAGGTAAAATGGAGAGAATCAGTTTTATGAACTATTGGCATTTATGATGTGGTGAAACAGCGATTATTCTTCATTTTCCAACACAAGGAATTTTGCAGAAGTAAATAAAATCATAATCAAAATAATTATAGCAGTAATCAGGGATCCAGGATAAACATAGTGGGTGGCAGAATAAGGTGTGCGCCGCAAAAACGATTGTATTGCAGGTCAGAATTATTTTCAACTTTATTGATTTCTAAATGATATTGATCTTCTTCATTTTATTTTCAATAGATTCCAATACCTGCTTTCATAGGTTGTGTTGCTAATCAAAAATAATCCTTTAAAAATTAAATTTCATTAACCAGGTTAAGGCTTACACTCAAAGTGGAGCTGTCTTCCTGAGCCATAAGTTTGTTGAATGGCCGAAGGAAAGATTGGGATGAGGCCTATAGGTAATAATCTCTCAGTAAGAAATTGAATTGCTCAGTATAATTTCCTTCTTCGTTTTTTATAATTAATTTGTTGGTAATAATTGGAACCTCTTTTGTTCCAAAAAATAAGATTGCCCGAAAATAAGAATGTCCTGGTGTTTGTTTTATCAGTAATTTTTCTATCAAATAAA